>JAUVIB010000369.1 GCA_030592985.1 Calditrichaceae bacterium
ACACTGGGAAACAACACAGTTACTGTGCGCTATCGCGATACTATGGAACAAAAACGAATTGATATCTCTAAGATCAAATCTTTCCTTAGAGATGAACTAAAGTTCTAAATCAAAATATCAATTTAATCTCTACATTGTAAACTTAAGCGGGAATTTATAGCTTTTATCAAGTATGGATTCCCATTTTTTTTTGAATTTTGTAGCCTTAAAACTTAACACAGAGCCCTATAGAGTGCGCAAAAGAAAAAAATGAATAATGAACGCCGATTAACGATTTTTGATTTTAGAATTTTTTTTTATTTTTACGTAGCAATGTCTTTGCGATGAGCGAAAACGAAGAAACAATCCCTTACAATGATTCCAATTAGCCTACGTATTCCAAAGTTTTGTTAATAGAATCTTACCATATTAAGTTATTACAAACAAAAACTAATTTGGGTACACAAAATATTGGATTTTTTGATTTTAGAACTTAATGCGGAGCCCGATAGAGTGCGCAAAAGGGAAAAACGAATGTCGAACATCTCTCCAATAAAAGGAATTTCTATGACACCAAAGGAGATTTTTTGATTATACAACATTAACTCAGGAAAATAACGCTAAAATTTTTATAAAAATCATCATTAGAAGCATGGCGACTGGATAAACCGTGGCATATACAATCAACGGTTTTTGTGAAGTAGTTATCTCCATTGCTGAAGCCAATCCGGGAGTAGAGGTCATTCCTCCACTGATCAAACCAACCAATTCGATTAATAATATTTTATACTTAAACCTGGCGATTAAAACCATAACGATCATTGGCACCAAAGTTATAATCGCTCCAAAAACCAGAAGTTTTATCCCTTCCTGCCCTATAGTTTGCAGAACCTGAGAGCCGGCTTTAACACCCACAACCGCCAAGAAAAAGGTTACACCCAGCTCTCGCATAAAATTAATTATCGACATCGGCACTTGCCAGATAATCGGCCCGACTTTACCACGATTGCTGAGGAACAATCCCGCAAGCAATATCCCACCGGTAATTCCGAGATTAAAGGAAACCACTTTCCCAATTGAAAATGGAATTAATCCGGCCAGGATGCCCACTAATATCCCCAGAATGATGGAAAAAATATCTCCTTGCTGAAGTTTACTAAGTTCATCTCCAAAAAGCTTACCAATCTTATCCATTTGTGTTCCATCCCCGGCCACACGCAGACGATCTCCCCAGCTCAATACCTGATTTGGTTCTGCAGTGAATTCCATTCCACCACGCCGGATTCGGGTAATATTTGCATTATAATAGGCACGTAAATTCAAATCTGATATTTTTTTTCCAACTATTTTGGGATTGGTTATCACAAATTTTCGTGATTCAAACCGAGCCGTTTCTGTAATTTGCATATCTGTTTCATGTCCTAAAAAAGGAATCGCTGTTTTAATTTTTTTTTCGGAACCAACCAGACGCACAACATCATTAATATATAGTTTCCTATCATCTCCGGGTATGATAACCTCATCCTTATGCATAATCCGGGATATAACTGTTCCCGTTATCTTTTCAAAATTTAACTCTATCAGTGATTTCCCGTTTATTTCACGATTTGTGATTAAAGCACACCGTGTGATTACTTTTTTTCTATTTTTCTCTTGCAATCTGCGCACTTGTTCTTCTTCATCTTTTATCTTTACTTTAAAAACTATCGGTAATAAACGAATAAGAATAATCACACCTATTACGCCAATAGGGTATACAACACCATAACCGGTGGAACTCAGTACTGAGTGTGTGCTTTCCTGCGCTGCCGCCAGGCCGGGCGTACTGGTCATGGCACCGGCAAAAATCCCAATTGCAATATTCATATCGACATTCATCCAACGGGATAAAACGATCGTAAGCAGCGCCCCAGTACCAAGAAGAATAAGGATAAGCAAATAATATTTCATACTGCCCTTTTTGGATATATTAAATATGGACGGGCCAGCCTGAAGTCCGATGGCATAGATAAAAAGCACTAAACCGAATGTTTGAAAATCATTATTTAGTGTAAAACCATAATGACCAAATAAGATAGCTACAAACAGGATTCCTGAACTTTCGAGTGAAATCCCAAAAACCTTGATGCGCCCCAGCATGAAACCCAATGTAATAATAATAAAAAGTAAAACAATCTGATGATTTTGGAGATAGCTAATCCAATCCATTTTACTCCTGAACTATTAAAAATAAAACATTTTTATTAAAACGGAAATATAGTAAAAAGTAGACATATAAAAAAATGAAATAATCCACAGAAGGTAATCCCTCAGGAGCTTGGGAGATAATGCTTTTTTTGGAGTGCATCGACTTTGTCGATGCTGAATTGACACAGTCAATTCGTTCCAAATTCCCAAACCACCGAGGGATTACCACAGGAACCTGTGTTTGTTTAAAAGAAAAAGGCGTTTATTTTAAAAAATAAACGCCTGACATATTTCACAAACCAATTTTATTTATAATAGAGGTTTAATCGCTTCTTCAAAAAATTCTTTCGGTTTATACCCCACGACTTTGTCTACGATTTTACCTTCTCTGTCTATAATAAAGGTAGTAGGAATACTTCTGATTCCACCATAGTCCATAATAACTTCATCTTTATAATATAACATGGGATACTGCACCTTATAGCTTTCCACAAAAGCAGGGACAACAGAAAGGTCACCCTGATCAAGGCTGATTCCAATAATCTCTAATCCCTGATCGGCATACTGTGAATAAAGTTCAATAAAATCCGGTATTTCGGCTTTACAAGGCGGGCACCATGTGGCCCAGAAATCAAGGATAACTACTTTTCCCCGAAAATCACTTAAACTTACAACTTCTCCCTGCATATTATTTAAGCTGAAATCAGGCGCCATTACGGCATTTTCATCCACTTTTTTTTCTGTCGGCGTTTGTTTCTCGGTCGTTGCTTGTGCATCTCCTTTACTGCATGAAAACAACAATATTCCGCTTAAAGCGATGATAATTGCAGCAGTAAACAGAGAATAATTAAAATAATTTCTCTTTGTCATTCAACTCTCCTTTTTCTTTTCATGTTTATTAGATTTCAAATCCGGTTTTTAACTTATTAATAATTCGATTTATGTCTTGTGCTACGAATAATATTCATGATAAGCACTGATAACCTTCTGAACAAATTGATGCTCCTGCACAGCGCCTTCTACTGAAAAATCTTTGCCTACCATTGTGCGTGGAACTCCACGGACGCCATAACGCATTGAAAGTTCTGGAAATTCAGTTGCTTCAATCATATCGCTTATGATATTATCATTTTCTATAGCCAGCTTATGAGCCAACTTAACCGCACCCGGACAATGGGGGCATGTGGGAGTTACAAATACCTGTAAGTGTATATGATTTTCAATTTGCTTTACCAACTCTTTGCTTTGCGGCATCAGGCCGGATTCACCTTTAGAAGTATCTACAATGTTCTCTAAAAGTGAAGAATATTCATACCCGGAAGGTATTCCATAGAAACGAATCCCGTAATCCTTCTCACCTTCTATAATAATCGCCGGTGTTTTATCTATTTTATATTTTTCCACATCCAGCTTATCTTTGGAAAAATATTTGACATTTAATTCTATTTTATCTGATAAGGCGCTCGTTTCATCTAAAATCTTTAATGTATCGCCGCAATATTGACAGCCGATCTCCTGCGTAAAAAAGGTTATTTTTACCTTCTCCTTCATTCCGGAAAACACAGTACGTATGTATTCTTTATCTTTATCTTGCAAAAAAGCCATTTTCCCTCCAACTTAACAATTATTGAAGGTTTGATGCAATCTCTTTTAAAAGGATACAGGGACAAATACTCCAATATTTAAGTCATTTATGGTGGAAAATAGAAAAAACAAATCACCATTTTATAACTATTTGATACAATTTAGATATAATTAAGTGCATGTTCTACTTTTATGCAATGGTTCATAACTACATTTAATCCTGAGCTCATCGCCCTTTGCGCTGCTTTTTCATTTGCAACACCCAACTGCATCCAAACTGTTTTGG
>JAUVIB010000139.1 GCA_030592985.1 Calditrichaceae bacterium
GGTTTTACCGCTGCTGATAACCACATTGTTTTTTAATACTACCTGGTAACCCACGTATTCAATAGAAATATTATAGCTGCCGACAGGGATTTTCAATATAATAAATTGTCCATCCATATCTGTTGCCGCTCCAATAACCGTACCTTCAATAGATATATTGCCTCCAATCAGCGGTTTGCTGGTTTGGGAGTCATTGATATTTCCGGCCAGGTTACCTGTTTGCCCAAATAGAGTGAGTATTGAGATCAGATTCAAAGGGATAATTCGTTTTAACATGATATCTCCATTTTTTGTTTATCCCAAAATTAGGTTACTAATATTAGGCAAACAATAAAATATCGATGAAATGAACTATAGGAATGACAGAATGAAAATAGCAGGGATGAAATTACATTTGAATTCAGTTTTTTTTGCCCTTTATTACTGAACAGCCGTCAAAACATGATTTGCAATGAGGCGGGCAAGGTGTTTAAAGCGATAGCCTGGATTAGTTCCCTGACCGGCGGTATTTTCCAATTCCCACTAAACAACTCTTTAAAGTCAAGCTTATTTTTTGTTTCAATTTGTTACAATTTTGAAATAATTCATTTACATCTGTTTAATATATTCTTAGCGCTTGGTTAAATAAGTTAATCCGTTTCATAAAAGATATTTTGGAATAGAGATATAAACGCCATGATTGATACAAATTCCGGCTTTAAAAAAATCAATCCTTAGACAAATGAATTGAATAAGGCAGATTTTAATTCACATAAAAGTATTAGGAATTTCCAATGTATATATATTCATTAATAATTATCATGTTTTTCTTTAGCGCTGTCATTCAAGCGCAAGATACATACACAATCAGCGGATATGTGCACGATGCTTCAACAGGCGAGGAACTAATCGGCGTAGATGTGTATATTGAATCGCTTAAGGCTGGCGGCAGCAGCAATGTCTATGGTTTTTATTCCGTATCAGTCCCTTTCGGCGCCTACACTGTTACCTACAGTTATATGGGCTATGAAACCAAAAAGGTTCAGATTGATCTTAATAAAAATATCAGGCAAAAAATTGAATTAACGCCAAAGATTTTAACAAGTGAAGCTATTGTAGTAACAGCAGAAGCTGCCGATAAAAATGTTAAGTCAGTTGAAATGAGCGCCATAGAAATTAATCCCGCAAAAATTGAACCTATTCCGGTACTGTTGGGCGAGCAGGATATTCTGAAAACCATCCAACTAATGCCGGGCGTACAATCGACCGGAGAAGGAAACAGCGGTTTTTATGTACGTGGAGGAGGCGCCGATCAAAACCAGATCTTATTAGATGAAGCGCCGGTCTATAACGCTTCGCACCTGTTAGGATTTTTTTCGGTTTTTAATTCCGATGCTATTAAAGACGTTAAGCTATTTAAAGGCTCCGCACCCGCGGAATACGGCGGGCGGCTTTCTTCCGTGCTTGACATAAAAATGAAGGAAGGCAACTCGAAGGAATACACATTTATAGGCGGCATCGGTTTAATTTCTTCCCGCTTAACCTTCCAGGGACCGATTGTAAAAGATAAAGGATCATTTATTATTTCAGGAAGAAGAACCTATGCGGATTTGTTCTTAAGCCTTACCGAAGACATGAAAGATGTACAATTATATTTCTATGATTTGAACATGAAAGCAAATTATCGCTTGGGAAGTAATGACCGTCTTTTTCTTTCCGGTTATTTTGGCAGAGACGTCTTTTACATGACAGGAACCCAAGGCTCCAATTGGGGTAACTCAACTTTTACATTAAGGTGGAATAAACTTTGTAGTGATAAATTGTTTTCAAACACTTCCCTGATTTACAGCAATTATGACTATGAAATAAAGGTAGGTGATGTTCATAGATATCCCGACGTTACCGCCGCTATTCGCAATTTTAATTTAAAATCCGATTTTCAATATTTTGCCAATACACATAATACTCTGAAATACGGATTTAATCTTATCCATTACACATTTATCCCGGGGGAAGTAGCAGCCAGTAAAGAAACCGCTGTTAATTATAAAAAGATAGAAGATAAATACGCCCTGGAAAGCGACGTCTATGTTTCACATGAATGGGATATTATTAGCCGTCTAAAAATAAATTATGGAGTACGTTATTCCATGTTCACCGTATTAGGACCGGGAACGGTTTATTCCTTTGACGAAGACGGCGAAATCACCGATACAACCACCTATGCCGACGGAGAGATCATTAAACGCTATGGCGGATTTGAACCGCGTTTTGCCTTGAATTATCTGTTGGACGCTTCAAGTTCATTTAAAATATCTTACGCTCTCAACCGGCAATATATTCATCTGCTGTCCAATTCCACTTCCGGCATACCAACCGATCTGTGGCATCCCTGCAGTGAGATAGTAAAACCCGGTATGGCAGAGCAGGTTGCATTGGGATATTTCCGCAATTTTGACGGCGGCAATTACGAAACATCCATCGAAATCTATTACAAGGATTTAAACAACCAGGTTGACTATAAAAATGGCGCCATATTGTTGATGAACGAAAAGATCGAATCGCAGCTGGTTTTCGGTAAAGGCCGGACTTACGGCGTGGAGCTATTTATTAAAAAGAAATTCGGCAAACTGAGCGGTTGGATCGGTTACACCTTGTCGAAAAGCGAACAGGAATTTGAGCAAATCAATAACGGAAAACCCTTTTCTGCCCGGCAGGACCGTATGCATGATATTTCCATTGTTTCCATTTACAAACCCAATAAAAAGTGGACGTTTTCAGTTGCATGGGTTTACCACACCGGCAACGCCGTCACCTTTCCCAGCGGGAAATATATAGTAGACGAACATACCATTAATTATTACACTGAGCGCAACGGCTACCACATGCCCGACTATCACCGGCTGGACATCGGCGCTACATATCATTTTGAGAATGAATCGAGTCTGATTTTTTCAATATTCAATGCCTATGCGCGCCGGAATGCATATACCATTAGTTTCAGAAAGAATGAAAATGATCCGACAAAAACAGAAGCGGTGCGTATGGCCCTGTTTACCATAGTGCCGTCCATAACATATAATTTTAAATTTTAGACGACTAACCTGAATAATTCACCGTGAAGCGCATGAATTACACGAAGATTAATAAAAACTTTGTTAATTTAGCAAAATTTTAAAAAACTTTTATCCACGGATTACACGAATTGACACGGATTTCATTTAAAAATTATTATTATTTTAGTTTTAATCCGTGCTAATCAGTGTGCCGAAGGCATCCCTTTGGGAAAATCCGTGGACTTCTTTTTTTTGATTGCAGCCTTGGGCTGCGTTATAAATAGATCAGGCTAAGTAAAAATTAATATAAAAAAACAAGTGAATGGACGGATATAAAAGAAAAATTGCCCGCCTACGAATACTTCTTTAATCCATGATGTTATCCGTCGGTTCATAATGTAGGAGAATATCTAGATGTACAAATTTCAAAGCATAATTTTTATCTCATTCCTAACAGCCCTTTTTTCCTGTGAAGATGTGATTCAAATCGATTTAAATTCAGCCGATCCACAAATTGTTATTGATGCAGTGGTGACTGACCAGTCCGGGCCTTACACGATAAAAATCAATAAAACGGGCGATTATTTTGAGCCCAGCGTATTCCCTGCCGTCTGCAGCGCAGTTGTGGAAATATCCGATAACGCCGGTCAATCGGAAATCTTGCAGGAAATCGGACCCGGTATTTATCAGACTGATTCTTTGCAAGGCGCACCGGGAAGAATCTATACGCTTACAGTCATTGCCGAAGGAGAAGAATACACAGCGACATCCACGATGCCGAACGCAATTTCTATTGATTCGCTTAGTTATGAGTATCAACCGGGTGGCAGTTTTGGACCGGATGAAGAAGAAGGTTATAAATTACATGTTCATTTTACAGACCGCGCCGGTATAGAAGATTATTGCAGGTTTAAAATCTTTAAAAACGGACAGCTTATAAAAGGATTTTATTTGTATGAAGATAAATTTACGGATGGAAATTCTGCTGATTATAGTGACTTTGAAGAAGAGGCGGGCGGGATCTTTGACTTGAATGACACTGCATTTGTTGAATTATTAACAATAGATAAGGCTACTCATGAATACTATTCAACAATTAACAATGTTTTAGCGGAAGCTGCGACTGAACCGCCTTTTATGTCGGTAACGCCAGCCAATCCGAATACAAATTTGAGCAACAGTGCTTTAGGTTATTTTGGGGCTTTTACAGTAAGGGTAGACAGCATAATTATTCAATAATCTTTAAAACATTAAAAATTAGGCGATAGAAATGAAGAAAATTAACATTAATTGTTCAATATCAGTAATATTTACATTCTTAATTTCTGCAGCAATAATAGTATCTTTTTTAGGATGTGCAGTTTTTTATAGCACAAAAACCGTACCTGCAATTGAACATCAATTTCCTGCTGATGAAAATTCAATTACCTTCATCGGACATTCTACTACACTGATTCACTTAAATGATTTGAATATCCTTACTGATCCGAATTTTAATAATTGGTGTTTTATTATAAAACGGTCAAAGGAAGCAGGTATAAGGATAAAAGATCTTCCCCGGATTGATGTTATTTTGATATCTCATCCGCATCGTGATCATCTGGACAAATGGACAATCGAGCAATTTCCCAAAAATATTCCTGTTTTTATCTCAAAGGAAAATGGTAAATATTTGAGAGAATGGGGATTTACTAATATATATGAAGTAGATGTTTGGGAAACGAGAATTATAAAAGGTATTAAAATTACTGCAGCGCCGGCGCAGCACAGCGGCGCTCGAAATTCCCCATGGGCTGAATTTCCTAAAGCTTTAGGATACATTATACAAGGTGAAGTAACGGTGTATTTCGCCGGCGACACCGGGTTATTCGAGGGATTTAAGGAAATTGGAAATCATTCTCAGATTGATATGGCTCTGCTTCCGATCGGAGCTTATCGTCCGCGCTGGTTGATGAAAGATCATCACATGAATCCTGAAGATGCAATAAATGCAATGGCAATGCTTGGCGCAAAAGGAATGATCCCCATTCATTGGGGTTCTTTCAAGATGGCGTTAGACGGTGTTGATAAGCCGAAAGAAGCGCTGCTTGAACTGATTGAAAACAGCAGCTTAAAAGAAAGGATTCATATTTTAGAAAATGGCGAAAAATATTGTTTCCAATATTAATTACAAAAAACATAGAATAGCAACGCCAGTAAATGAAGTGCGATTTATTATGAACTCACATTTCTCACTTCAAATATAGGATTTAATGCATGAGTTTACTCAAAAAATATATAAAATTGTCATTTCGAGAAGCGAAGCGAGGAGAAATCTAGGTTTTTTGATGTTCCGAGATTTCTCGCTATGCTCGCAATGTTTATTGAGAAAAAAGTCAATAGGGTATAGTGTTCCTGTATGAAATTCTTCATTCGAAAAAAGCCCTTACTTTTGGTCGAACGTCCCCGTGCTTGTCCATCACCATTCCGGCTCCCGGTTCCACTTTCTTTTTTTGTATGAACATTTACATCAATCTTTGTGTTTTTTAACTATGCGACAGACGGGCGTCATTGTCCCGAAGGAATAAACCCCGAACGGGGCAAAACATCAATAACCCAGGGCGGCAGCCCTGGGGAAACGGCGTCGCCAACGTTCCGTTTGCCCCATCGGGGCAAAATAATGGTGTTTTAAACAAACAAAAACCTGGTTTCGGGAGGGGTAAATTTTAACATTTTAGATTTCGATCACGGTCACGGTCACGACCACGATTTATGCGCCAACTGGCGCATTTCAAACCTACTGGCGGGGCGGGGCGTGATTGATGGCATGATATGATACTCACATAAAATCATATAGAGTTAATTTTTTATTAAAATGATGGATTTGTTGTGCATATAAAAGAATAAAAAATTCTGTCATTTAGGAGCTTAGTCAATGGATTATTTGACTATACTTGTATTACTTCAAAAACTCCAGCCCCATAATCGAAATATCGTCTTCATAATTATCACTGCCACAGTATTTTTTTAGATTTATCAGCAGAGCGTCAATGTTTTCGCACATTCGCTTTTTACTGTTGGCGCGTACATGGTCGAGCATACGCGTTCGGCTAAAGGGTTTACCCATTTCATTTTCCGCATCGGTGATACCATCCGAATACAGGAACAAAAGATCGCCAGGTTCATACTGAATATTGCCGACGACGTCTTTACGCGGGAAGCGCCAGCCGATGGGCAGTCCGCCTTCCTGAAAAATATCGGTATCTCCGTTTTTTCTAATAACGACCGGCGGATTATGCCCGGCCCGGCAAAAACGGATCGTATGTTCGTGAAGGTTGACAATCATGTAAATCATGGTAAAATAGACGCCGAACTGCTCATAATACTGATCTTCATCCAATGACAAAATAACCTCATCCGGTTCACAGATTCGATAATAGGGTGGTTCATCGGTAGGAACCTTGAGTACGCTGCGCCGCGAAGCCACTGTGGTTAATAAATGCGACAAGCTTATGCTGAACAACGCTGCGGCCACACCATGACCGGAAATATCGATATGGTACAATCCCACATGGCGCTCATCGAGGCGGAAAATATTATAAATATCACCGGAAACATATTGTGAAGGCAGAAAACGGGCATAAAATCGAATTTCCGGCACCCCTGCCAGTCCTTTGGGTAACAGGCTCATCTGCGCTTCGCGAGCGGCGGCTAGATTCTTTTCCATCCTTTCAAGTGCAGTTTGCAGGCGCATGGTTTGCAGTTCATACATCTGTTGCCGGCTTTTGATTTTATCTAACAGGTATGTTAGATTATGCTGTCTAAGCTGGTCGATGTCTTTTTTATCCAGCCCAAGGCTTTTATAATCATTGGACATGGCGGCTCAGGAAATATGTAATTTTACGTTTGGCATTTAATGATTATCGTACAGATAACAATAATCTTTACAGGCATTTAGGAGTGGAGGAATCATGAAGGCTGTTCGGATCCATGAACACGGTGGGGTGGATGTACTGCGGATTGATGAAATTGATAAGCCATCTATCAGTCCGGATGAGATACTGATTCAGGTAAAAACTGCAGCTCTTAATCATCTTGATCTGTGGGTGCGAAGCGGGATCCCCGGTGTAACATTTCCGCTGACTATGGGTAGTGACGCGGCAGGCATTGTGGTTGACGCGAACGGCAGCGCCGAATTTAAAACGGGTGATGAGGTGGTCATTGCGCCAATGCGTTTCTGTGGTGAATGCCCGGCCTGTAAAAATAGTATGGATAATTTATGTCGTGATTTTCGCATTCCCGGTGAAAATTATCAGGGCGTCATGGCGGAATTCCTCACCGTACCCGAAAAATATGTGCTGCCGAAACCGGCACAGCTCACCTGGGAAGAAACAGCCGCTTTTCCTTTGGCTTCGATTACCGCTTATCACATGCTTAAAAATAAAGTTGATATACAGGCCGGACAGTGGACGCTAATTTACGGCGCCTCATCGGGCGTGGGTAGCGCTGCCATCCAAATAGCCAAATCTATGGGTGCAATGGTAATTACCACAGTGAGTTCGGAAGAAAAATCGAAACTGGCTATGCAAATAGGCGCAGATCATGTCATAAATTATAAGAAGCAGTCCATAGCCAAGACTGTACATGAAATTACGGCCGGGCAGGGCGTCGATGTGGTTTTTGAGCACACCGGGCAA
>JAUVIB010000291.1 GCA_030592985.1 Calditrichaceae bacterium
GGGTAATGCATTATTACGGTTCCAGCGAAATATCGGCACATTAACTTCAGATAAGTAGCGATATGATTCGCGGGTATAAAGACCGGTAATATACTCGGCATTTTCTGAAAGACCTTCATTAACAAAGGTATATTCGCTGCGATCGTAGTTATAATGTATTAAATGCTGGTATTCATGGGCAATTGTTTGTAAGGCGCCGTTCGGATCCACAACATCATTATAGTAAATTCCAGGATAAGAATCGAGATATATGATATCTGCTTTATTTGATTTTCCGCTTATATCAGTTTGATCTATGCTGTAAAAAAACCCTGCTACATATCCTCCGGTAGAACCCGGCTCCCAGCTGTCTTTTATGTCACACAGAAGTGCATCAACCAAGCCGTCGTTATCTTTGTCAGGAGGATTACCAAAGTACTCCTGATCGATGGCTATGATACCTTCATCAGGATTCACAGATTGTTTGCCGCTTTTACTTTCCAGATATAGTAGAAATGTATCTGCAACCGCCTGGGTTAAATGCCCATTTGTTATTTCCTCACTAGAACACCAAATCTGACTTAAAGTCCCTTTTGCCAACAGTTGAAATTCAATCGTATCAAATTTATCATCTTTTATATTGAAAACATAGAAATTTCGGATGCTGCCAACGGTATCTACCGCTGCTTTTTTTAAAGACCTGGTAAAAATATCATCACCAAGAGTCTTAAGATAAGCCATTAACTCAGGAGTATTAACAATCGGTGTTCCACTTATTCCCTGCGGTTTATATACCGGCGCATCGCCGTCTTCGATTTTCATCACATTTTGAGCATTTAGTAATTGGGATATTAAAATAATCCCTAACATTATTAACCGTATTCTCATCATAAAGTTACTCCAATTTATCTTTAAAAAGTTTAATTGACTTTACTTCGATATCCTCGTTTTCATCAAGCGCAATCCCATAAACACGAACAAAATTTCCCTGTAGTTTATTAAGTTCCGTTTCCATATTTTTATTGGTTTTCAGACGTGTAATATGCCCTTTCCCATCATCAAGGGCAAAAGAAGTAAAAGGTTCATTGCCGACAACAACAAGAATACCCTTAAATTCCTTAGCTTGATGATTCTCCGAAAGCTTATGCGAGCATGAAACCAATAGGGCGATCAAAATAACAAATAAAAATTTACTTTTCAATGCTTATCCCCTTACATTCACTTCAGTAAATTTGTCACGAAATTAAATAAAACTTACAAAAAAAACATGGAATTTCAAATTTGAATTTTGATCCAATGTATTCCATCAATAAATCCATTCTACAATATAGAATCCAAATCGATCTACCACTCTAATAACACATAATTATATAATTTTGTTCCTTAATTTGAAGAATCGGCCAAATATCGACCCAAATAATGGTCAGCAGCGCATCACCTGCTTCCATATAAATAAATAATATACTATTTATCCTCTATTTTAAAACTACCATTTTTTTCGTCTGAATATATCCGCTGCTCGTTGTTAATTGATAGTAATAAACGCCGCTGGAAAATCCGGATGCATCTAAAGTTACGTTATGTAATCCTGCTTCTATTTTTCCTTTTAACAATTCCTTAACTTTTTGGCCAAGTAAATTGTAAATAATCAATTTCACTTCATTCGTCTCTGCCAATTGAAAAGTTATCGTTGTAACAGGATTAAACGGGTTGGGATAATTTTGTTCTAAACGAAATGCTCTATCTGTAATAGTATTCTTTTCAATCCCGGTAACAACAGGATTAACACTCCGAAAAACACCGGAAGTATCGGAACCGGCAAAGAGATAGCCGTTTTTGTTCATTGTTAGGGACAGAATATATTTGTTGGTCAGTCCGCTGTTAAGCAACGGCCAGTTTTCCCCGCCATCAGTGGAATGATATACCCAATACCCACGTGTTCCTGCGTAAATATTCTGATTAGGCGTTACTAAAATACTGGAAAAATCCGGGCCAACGGAATAGACACGTGTCCAATTAACTCCATCATCGTCTGATCGATATATACCATATCCTGAAGAAGCAGAAAAAATTTCGCCTGCACTGTTTACAGTAATATCTTTTATCTCCGATGAACTTATACCTTGTTCAGAGTAATCCCAATTATCTCCGCCATCGAGAGAGCGGTAAATTCTGCCGTAAGAAGCAGCAAAGATTTTCCCGCCGGGTTTACTTGTTATGGCATAAAAATTCTTGGTGTCTGTAAATATTTTATCCCAGGAATCTCCATTATCTGTTGATCTATAAATCCCGTTATTAGCACCGGAGTAGTTTAATCCCGTCCAGATTGTGCTATCATTTTCAACATAAACACAATTAAAGCCGCCGTAACCATTCAAATCCAAAATTTTATCCCAATTTTCTCCATGATCTGTTGATCGGAAAATACCATTGCCATCGGTATTTCCAATTCCCGCCAGGAATATATCACCATCAGAATTTACATCCATATCAACAATCCAATATCCCGCAAGACCGCTGCTATCCCAGGTTGCGCCGTTATCCGTGGATTTATAGAGCCCTTGTCCATATCCGCCGGCATAAACAGCGCCTGTGTTATCACTGGTCAAAGCATAGATACTTAAATGAGGCTCCATCGTTAACTTTTGCCAAAAATCCTGACCGCTCGCAGGGAGTATAATAAAAACAATTATAAGCGGTAATAACAATCTAAAAAACATATTTATCTCCATTTTCATTTAATTATATCTGTAAAAAAAATCAAATTTTCTTTATTTTATTAAAATCATTTTGCGAACCTGGACATAATCACGGCTAATCAATTTATAGAAATAAATTCCATTGGAAAGGTCTTTCGCATCAAAAACTACTTTGTGCTGTCCTGCCTTTTGAAATCCGGTAGATAAGGTTCGTATCTTTTTCCCCAAAACATCATACACTGTTAGTTCTATCTCCCCGGCAACCTGAAGCTGATAATTTATTACTGTTGACGGATTAAAAGGATTCGGATAATTCTGTAACATAAATGTTTTTGGTTTATTCAGATTGCCATCATTTTCTATAGAAGTTACTTCAGCTATACCATAAGCTTTTACACATAGATCGTAATCGAAACCCGTACCGGCTCCAATTGCATCCCATGTGCCAGTTCCCCCGTTATAACTAAGCCAGCATTTACCACTCACAAATTTGGGATTAGCATATCCATCTACATACGTTTCAACCGGGACTGGATAATCTTCACCGGGAACGTTATATTTAACTTTTATGTATATATCATTCCCACTATCAAGTTCGATTGCAGAAGGAAGATTAAAAGTATAATATCCGGGGTAATTACAAGTCTGATCACCAATTGACGCCAGATGTCCGGACAGAGTGCTACCGTTAAAATTATCATATATATCGAAGCTTACAGTGGAATTTGAATTATTTATCCAAGTTCCAACTTTTGTTATCTGTTGATTTTCAGCCATAACAAATTTAACCAACCCATGCGCAAGGGCTTCGCTATATCCAAGTGCGCCAATAGATCCTAAGGTATCATATTGATGTATCGAAAAATTTTCATCATAATCCAGGCGGTTTGGCCAGTAAGCAGGATTAGAATTTACTTTTATATCATTATAAGAAATATAAAAAAACCCGCTGTCACCCCAAGCCGGCCCCCAGCTATTTCGAATAATCCAAGCGCCCGTTCCGCCATCAGTCTGCAAGTGATCATTCCATCCTACTAAAAGAACTGCATGATTAGAGCTGCTATCCGCACTCAGATTATAATGATATGTAAAATTGGCTGCATTATAATAGCTGTTTTCCCAAAACATATTTGTATATACAGCGCCATAATCATATAGAATTTGTTTTAATACATCTGCATCATTCGATAAAAATCGTGCATTGGGGATATAACCCCGAGGAGTTAATCCGGACACATAGTCACTATTATCTACATCATAAGGATCATCCGCTTCTAAAACCGGCCCGTCTCCACGCGTTAAATAGGCTGTTGCTATAGATGCATTGCCCCCGTCGCAGTGTTCAATTTCAAAACCGCTCCCGTTTTTAAGATTTTGCTCGGAAAGGTCATAACTACCGGAGCCTAAAACTAACCATCTGGATTCTATTGAACCATAACTGGCAAAAGTCCAGCAAGCCCCGCAAGTACTCTGATTTTTTACCGTAGTTAATTTGCCTTCGTTTCTCAAATCGAAGCTATCAGGCAAAGCAGTTGTTTTTTTTAAGCTTTCCGGAGTTTTTACTACAAATTTTATGGAATGAGGAATATATCCAAGTGCATGATCAGTGGTAGTTGTTTTTTTTAGATATCCCCTTTTTAACATCTTCACATATTTTACTAATTCTGTATTTACCGGAGCTATTTGAAGCTCATTCTTTTGAGCTAATAGGCTTGAATATGTTAAAAGAAGAGCTAAAATTAAACATACTAATTTTCCCATGACATAAATCCTCTATTTTATTTTACTACTACGATTAATTTAAATTCATTTTGTGGCTCAACATTTTTTTCAAAAGATCTATGATAGATAATTTTTAGAGACGTTTCTCCCTTTTTTATTGACTTAAATGTAAAAATTGACTTTCCGCCGGAGCCCACAATATTCTCCGCTACTTTCCGTGAAATGTATTTTTCAAAGATTTTTTGCAAGATTATTGTATCGATACTCGTTATATCCCATTGATAACCTGTAGTTGGATTTGCCTCAAGAGAAATTTCCAGGATATCTTCTAAACTTACCTGTAAAATCCTGCCGGAGTCTTTTTCATCTAACTTAATACTGGTTATTACTTTCCGATCAGCGCTTAATTTATCAGAAGAACCGCAAGTTAAGAATAAAGATAAAGTTAATAAGAACAAAATGGTTTTCATAACGCCCTCTTGTTAACTGGAAAATTGTTTATAGTCGGATGTATTTTACTAATCTATTAATATAATAAATATTCCTACAAGTTTACAATATATTTATTGAATTAACTGTAATGTATATCACATTGAAATTAAAAGAAATATGGGGAAGAGTCAGGAAGGAAAGTATGACTTTTTATAAAATA
>JAUVIB010000086.1 GCA_030592985.1 Calditrichaceae bacterium
CCATCATTTTCATTCGGACCATCAACAATTGAAAAACCGGTTCCCTGACGTACTAAATCTTTACCAACAGCAGCTTTCTCAATATTCTGTGATTCATTAAAATCCCAATGACCTACCAAACCAGTTTGAGCAGAAGACAGTTGGTATAAAACCAATAGCAAAAATACCATAAAATTATTATATGCCTTCATTTCTTTCCCTCTCTAAAATATATTTATGTACGATATTAACATTTAACTTCGAATATCAACAACCAATATAAACTATTGTTATTTTTCTGTCTATATGAAACATATATTACTGATTTTACTTTACATATAACAGATTGTCACTCCCTGTATGCTTTAAGCAGGAGTCTAAATAAAACACCTTCCCATTAGCCTTACATTTACTGCAAACTACAATGTGATTGACTTTTTCTAAATTCAGATCCCGTATCGAGTACGGGATGACATTATGAGAATTTGTAGCGTTTTTATATTTTTTCCTATTTAATAGTATCGGAATTTCAAAGTTTTATTAAAATTAAGGTAAATATGAACAAACCACGAAACACACCACGCCTTAAAAATTGGCGTTTACCCGCCTACGTTTATTAGCGTGGCCGTGCCCGCAAACGTTGGCAGCAAAGTTGTCCTCATGGGAGAATCTGAATGTTGAAAATTATCCATAAAATATCATAATTCTATAAACACAATTTAGATTCCAGCTTAAAACATACTGGAATGACAAGTGTTGGGAATCAAATTTCAACAACCATAGTCATAATGGCGCCCTAATGGCCTATTACTATTTAATAAGCAAAGCCTTTAATGTTTTTACATAATTCGGCGCTTCAATTTTATATAAATAGTTGCCGGATGGAACAGGAATATTATTATCATCTTTGCCATCCCAGCGTACGCTAAACTCTCCCGAAGGCATCATATTATTAACCAGCGTTTTAACCAATCGACCATCAATTGAGTAAATCCGTAAGGTAACATTACCGGACTCTTTAAGAGAAAATTTAATGGTGGTTGTAGGATTAAAAGGATTTGGATAATTTTCAAATAACTCGGTCTTTTTTACTATCGGTGTTAAAGGTTCGCTAACATTAGAAATATCTCCCACCGTAAATTCCCATTCATCAGTCCACTCCGACCATTGCAAATTTTTATCGCGATAGCGTGCCCGCCACCAGTACGTCTTCCCATCTTCAAGTCCAACGCCTGTTATCATATATTTAGTCAAATCAATATTTTCATTTAAATCAATAGCACTATAATCCGGAGCACCTGTATCATAATAAATATCTTCAAAATCACGGATTTTATCTATTTTTGGATTACTGTAATTGCCGGAAGAATCTGTAACTTGAAACCGCGAACTCATAATATCATAGTCTTTAGGAAAATTATCCGCTTCAATTTCAAAAGGAGGATTCAGGTTTGTTCCTGATTCCGGAGCAACTAATGCCGGTTTTGGCAGAGTAATAGCATTTTTATCTCTGTAAAAAGAATCTATCACCTGATTTGGCAGAAATTTATCAAGATGCCCGAGGCTATACGACTCCGCAGTATATTTTCTGTTTTCTATATCAATATCGATAAGAGCATAGCAGTAATGATCATAAGATTTCTGTATCTCAGGATAGTTTTGCTGATTACTATACATTCTCCAACGGTCCAAAACCGATCCTGCTCCACCAGAAAGCATTAAACGCACATTACCATCCTGTACAGCGCCACGTTCATAATTATGGGAATGGCCATAAAACAGAAAGTCGGCTTTACTGTATTTATTTAAGGTGGGGATCACCCTGTCTTGTACATAGCCCGTATTACCACGCGGCCAAAGCTCGCTATGTCCCGGATGATGACAATAAGAAAAAATCCAGTCAATATCTTCATCATTCTGTGCTTCTGCCAGAATTGTATCCAACCAGGCAATTTGAGTATCATTGCGTAACTGCCAGTTACTGTTAATACCGATAAACAGCACTTTTCCTATGGTAAAGGAGTAATATTTCTCCCCTTCAGATCCACCAACATCCTCGTATTTCATATATTGATAAAAATTATCAGCCTCTCCTTCATGGTTTCCAATACTAACCATGATCGGAACATTTGCTGATACGCTTTTAAGAGGTCCAAAATATTCCGGTTTATATTGCGATAAAATAGACCCGGTTGTTACAATATCTCCAACATTCAAAATTACATTTATGTTTTCTTCTAAATTAGGGCCATATAATTCAATCATTTTACTTTTCATACTGTCAACAACTTCGGTGAACTTATCAGGCTCGGTACGATTATCCCCAATAACCAAAAAACGTATATGTCCTGTTGCATTTCCGTCAAGCGGCTGAGTTCTGAATTTATATATTTCTGATACAAAAGAATCTGTCTTTGCTTTATAAAAATAGGTTGTTTCCGGAGTCAGACCCGTTAATTTAACCGTGTGCCACCAATTCGTGGAATCTTCAAATATATGTACGGTACCGGTTTCCACGGTTCCCAAAGACTCATCGGTTCCATATTCTACAATCGATTCTTCACCGGGAGAAGCATGCCAGCTTATATATAAAGATGTGGGGGTAGGTGTTTGTAAGTAAGGGCTAATAACAGAATCAATCGGCACAGGGGGCATTATATGTTCATACCCTCCCAAAGCTTCGATCTCAGCATCGCTTAAAGCTTTGGAATAGAGTTTTACATCGGCAACATTTATGGGGTTGTCTTCACCATTATCGTCTGCGAAAAGTAAAAATATTGGGCCAAAAGAAAACCGGCCGTCTATAGCACCGGGAATTCCTGTAAGACGCTTTACACCATCACTATAATAATTATATTGCGTACCGTTTTTTACCGAAATGGCTATGCGGTACCATTCATCTGTTCTGTCATAGATATAACTCGTATAACCCGTTGCACCGACGCCCATCGTTCCGGAAGTGCTGATAAACCATTCTCCGTCTACTTGGTTGGTTGCATCGGTTTGATACATGCAATACCATTTATTAGTTGCCGGTATTTGTATATCCATAACGATAGAGAATTCATTTACTCTGCTGCCTCCCACATTTGGCTCTATGCCGTGCGGAACAACGAAATTAGTAGCAACATCAATATTAATGGCTCCGTCATCATCACTCGGTCCGCTAACAACTGAAACACCGTTGCCTTGCTGAATGATATCGCTTCCCACAACAGCTTTTCCCGGATTCTGAGGATCATTAAAATCCCAGTGCCCAACCAAACTATCCTGAGCGGCAGAAAATTGGTATGAAACCAATAGTAAAAATACTATAAAAAAATTAGATGTCTTCATTTCTTTCCCTTTCTTAGATAAATTTAAATTCTAATCAAAACTTATATATTTGAATATTAAACATTACGTATATAGTGTCTGAACGAAAAGTACATTCCGTCATTGCGAATTGGGATTTATCCCGATGTGGCAATCCCACGATGATATAACCTACTGTTTTTTAATGGGATTGCTTCGTCGCTATCGCTTCTCCATGCCCAAGGCAGGCGCAGCGCAATAAAACCATTATGTAGTAATTTCATTGATTTACTACTTTTCGTTCAGACATTATATAATTATTGATAATTTTTTGTCTATATGAAACATATTTACTGATTTCTCTTTATAGTTAACGGATTGTCACTCCCGTATGTTTTAAACGGGAGTCTAAATGAAACACCTTCCCATTAGCCTCATATCTACCGCAAACTGCAATGCGATTGACTTTTGCTAAATTCAGATCCCGTATCGGGTACGGGATGACAATATGGGAGTTTTTAGCGTTTTTTTATTATTTCCTATTTAAATATTGATAATAAATTATCGATTTGCCTCACTAACCGGCCTACTACCATGCAGGATCTACAATGGGAACAGCCATACGGTTACTGCTTCTTTTATAAACCTGCAAATCTATTAAATGTGTTTTTTCCGTTTTAACAGTGGTAATGGTATCTAAAACAGCTTCATTGATCCATACGGGAATAACCTGGCGTAAAGAGTCCACCTTTTTATCAAGCTCCCTGCGAATACTATCGATCACAAGACGCCTTTTTACCATTAACAGCTCATTTTGATACGTGGAGTCATTTTCAAAGGTTCTAATACTATCTTTATAAACTGTTAATAGATATTCTTTGGCAACTTCATCGTCAACTTTTATTTTTTTTGTAAAATATTTTCTGGTTTCTTTATAAACCCATTTATCCCGCCATGATTTCAGCTCTTTTTGCAACCTGGGGTCTTCTTTCAGGTCTAACTCTTCCGCTATTTGCAGAAGATATTTATTGCGCACAAGAAGAGCTAATTCATCAGCAATTTTGGGACGAATACTTTTTTTATCTTCCATATTAACTTTAATACTTCTCCATATATTCCGATTTAATACATCTTTTAACAGCCATTCTTCAGAATCTATCGTTAAAACCGGATTATTTAATTTTTGTTTCACTTTATACAGTTCGGATGATGGATTATCAGCCTGGACTACAGCCGTTTTAAAATCCATTTCCTGTAAATTATCAGATTTTTTCCATTCAACATAAGCATTGCACATTGTATTGAACGCATCAGGTTTAAATTTTAATTTTTTGGGTTCCATTAAGTTTACAATGTATTTATGGGCGTCTTTTTTTAACTGCCGGTAGTATAATATCTGGCGATACTTTTCATAACTATTTTTATAGTCAAAGTCGGTAATCCCATCCCTTTTTATATCAAGAATCTGGAAGATATAATATATACCATTAATAAATACAGGATCTGAAATATCACCGCGTGGGAGATCTTTAACAGCTTCAAAAACTTCTTCCGGGATTTCAAAATAAGTCATATATTGTGTTGTTAAATCTTTTGGTCTTATTGGTATTTCAGGATTTTTATATAAGATTTGATCGATTATTTCAGTATAGCCCTTTTCGCGCATTGCGAGACAGATTGCTTGAGCGCTTTCCTCATTCGGCTCAAACCAATATCTCATTTTCCAGCTTACTTTTGATTTAGTTATGGCATCTTTTATTTGCTCTGACGTTATATTTATTTTTGAACCGACTTCTTGTGTAAACACTTCTTCTATGAGTAATTCATTTAAAAGTTCATTTTCATATTTTTTTACTGCTTCCGATTTATCAAAACCTTTTTGATAACCCTCTATAGAAAGCAGTTTTTCTTTGATCATATATTCAAGATAGTACCGTTTTGGATCCGGTTTTTTCTTTAGATGCGAAAATCCGGTTTCATAATTATACCTAAAATCCTTTGCCGTTATTATTTCGTCACCAACTCTTGCAAGTATAACTTCTTTTATATCATTTTTTTTACATCCGCTGATAATAATTATGATGATAAAGAGAATGTATTTTTTATATCTCATAGTTAACCCATTTAATTGCATTACTCTTAATAAATTCAGAACTTGATGCATAACGCCAAACTATCTGTCATTCCCGAATGCTTCTATCGGGAATCTGAATATTTATTTTTCGCCTAGCGAATTATCATTCGAATATTTTTTAAATCCAATATAAATTCGAATTACTCCTTTAATCAAACTGAGATAGCCTTAAAAAACATTTATGGAATTGTCAAAATTTACAACGTTTATTTGTTTTATCTGTGTTTTATCTGTGAATTTCTGTGGCTATTTTATTTTTTGACTATTACCTCTACCCAAAAAAGTTAGAGACAAATTCTTGGTTTTGAAATGTAAGAGATTAACGGCAAAAGCAATGAACTCTACTGCATTTAGATTCCGTATTAAATACGGAATGACAGTTTTGTATTTATATTCTTTTACACCAAAGTTGCCTGTTTACCAAGCAAACATCTCTAATTCATACCAGCTAATTCATCCAGGATATTAATATATTTGAATTCTCCCTTTTGCGCGGGGACAGGACCCGACATTGCTATTCTGACATCACCGGTAAGAGGTTTCATAACTAAGCTCCAAATAGCGGCTCCGGTATAAAGAACCGTACCTTTTTTATCACTTTTATAAAATTGTGAATTTTTTGAAAGCACCTTATCGTGCGCCCAGACATCTGCAATACAAGCGGCATGAAAATCATCCCAACCTACATGTTTTTTCTTTTTCATACAATGACGGTCACTTATTAGATCAATCATCTTTTCTACTGTGATCTTTCCATAATTTTCATTAAGTAATTGCCGGGTTCTGTCGAATCGTCCCTTAGTCCACATGGGAATTGTCTTTTGCCAGGACTCTAACGTGGTTAAGTCCAGCTTATAAAACTTTTCCTGTTCAGCAGGCATATTAATCGGGCCGATATATCCTTCCCAACCGGGATAGCAGTTAAAATGATTTGTGGTCCAGAGGATATTTTTCCCTTTTTGAGGATATCGCAGCGCTAAAGCATTAGCGGTAGTCTCAATAACGATAGAATTACCTACATTCCCGTCATTTACCTGGAAAATATTACCACAGGGCTTTGGATAAACAGTAAGTATATTGATGGCATCATCTATACTATCCGCATATTTTAATAACAATGCTGTGAGAAAATGCCACCCGGCCCCCTTCATTGTTTCAACATCCGATTTGCTAATCTGAAGCCCCGTACTTATCCCTTTTTCGTTGATCCCTTCGATGCAGGTAATCCAGCCGGGATACACCGGAGTAAGATAACCATATCCGCCGTCGGTTGGTTTAACCACTAAGATAAGAGGATTTTTGCGCATTTCCGGTGTTGAATACCAATCCATATTCTTTGCTACTATCATACTTCCATCGACTGTTGCATCTCTGAATGCACTGGCAGACATACAGCCTCCCCTGGGAAAATACGGCTGTCGTTTCCCTGCTGGAAGATCATCCTCAATCGAACATGGTCCCTTATGGAGCATTTTACTATCATTAATTGTATTCCACATTACAATATCATCATAGGTGAGGTCTGATCCTGCATCTTTTAAAGCATCGGCCATGCCTTTCATTTCATCTATAAACTCCGTAGGAATATATTGTTCCATCTCCTCTTTTCCCCGAAATATTCTCTCTAAACCTTTGTTATAATCGCCGTCACCTATATAAACAGCAAACAAAGTTGTTCCAGTTTTAAGAGATTCTTCTATTTCATCTTTCATCATGGCACCATATTGGTAACCTCTTTCATAACCTGTCCCTTTAAGATGCAAAACCTTTAGACCGTTTGGTTTTATTTCATAAAAACCGGCTCCATAAGTTTTAATTATTCCCGACTTTATTGCGGCCACTGTCATTTTTAACGATTGCAACGCTTTTATATTTTGCACCGGCGCTGTAAATGCAATAGTTGCTGTAATGAAAATAGTAATAAAAAAACTGTTAATAAGTAAAATAGATGACAATGGAAAAACCAATTTTTTATTGTTATTCATAATTATCCTCCTTTGCAGGTATTTAGCACCTAAATGGAAAGTCCATTTCTGTCATTGCATCCGCTTGCCTATGGGAGAATCTGAATCGGGTATATTTAGACCCCTGATAAGAACATTCAGGGGTGACAACCGTGACTTCATATCCCAATTTACTGAACATTACGAACACTTCAATACTTAGATTCCGTATCAAGTACCGTGTCCGCCTAGACGTGGCGGAATGACTGTTTTGCAATTTTATTCTTTAACTTCAGCTTATACCCACTCTTCAGCAATCTCTAACCTTGTCATTCCTGAATGTTTCTATCAGGAATCTAAATCGTACATCTTTGGAAAAATTTACAATTTTATCCCATTCTGCTGCATTTTAGATTCCTGCTTCCGCAGGAATGACAATCCTGGACGGCATTTCCATACCCCTGTCATTCCTGAATGTTTCTATCAGGAATCTGAATCGTACATCTTTGAAAAAGATTACAATATTATCCCATCCGGCTAATTTTAGATTCCTGTTTTCACAGGAATGACAATCCTGGGCGGCAGAATGTTTCTATCAGAAATCTGTATTTTGCATTATAAAAACAAAAAGGCGTTATAAATAACGCCTTTTTGTAAAAAAAACATTCCCTGCTTACTTCATTAAGATCATTTTCTTAACCTGAGAGAATTTATCACCAACTACAATATGGTAGAAATAAATACCTGTTGCTACTCTGCTGCCATATTGATTTAAACCATTCCAAACTACACGATGAGCGCCGGCCGTTTGATTTTGATCAACCAACGTCAAGACCTTCTGTCCTAGAACATTATAAATAGTCAGCTTAACATCAGTATTTTCTTTAAGCTGATATTTAATAGTGGTCGTCGGATTAAAAGGATTCGGATAGTTCTGACTTAAGGCATATTCCTTAGGTACAACAATCTCTTCAGCAATATCACTGACTATACGGTCACGCATTGTTGCCGTTACATTATAAGTACCATGTCCAACTCCACCGATAGACGGTGTTTTTCCATTGTAGGTACTGTAATAACCAAAACAATCAATATAATAGGTGCCTGTATAGGGTAAGGAGTCAATAACAACTTTAGAATAAACGTTGCTGACTTCACCTTTATAGAATTCCAGTTCATACCAATCATCATAATCATCATTACTGCCAAGAGAAGAACTATCACTATCGAGTAATCTGATTTTGGTATCTATTTCACGGATCCAACGTCCACCATGAGAACAAGAAGTCCATACCTCAAGGGTTTTACCCGCTTCACCCTGAATGGCGAAAATATCATGATCGGCAGGTGTGCCAAAAGCAACCAGCACAGCGACACTATCTGTAGATAGGGCAGCAGCGGCGTCAGCCTGAGCCAGGTCATTATCCGGTTCATGGATAGCCGACATCGTTACTATGTCATCATCTCCGGCAGCACGTAATTTATAAACACCGGTATTCTGAGCATCAATAGCGCCAACACTAACGCTAAGTTTAAGCAAGTAGACTCCACTTGACGGCGGTTCCCAGGTGCTTAAACGAAAATCACCACTACTAAAACCTCCAAATGGTGTATTATCGATCAAATTAGTTAAAGTATCTGATTCAGCATAAACTTCAACTTCAATATCTTCACCAACTTTTGAATCGGTTGTACTAAAATAATACCATTTTCCCGCTTCAAGGTTGACTTTAAACCAGTCTACTATATCGTCTGTAGCAAAAGTGGCATTAATCAGGTTATTATTAGCAATAGGGATCTCCGTTGCTTGCAGGGCTGAATTATTTGGCTCTACTTCGCTCATGGTGCCAGAGATAGTCAGTAAATAATCGCCAGAGCCAGGCTTACCATAGTCCGTAGCTTCGTCTTTACCATTAAAAGTACCGTAATAACTATAAACCTGCAGGTAATAGACACCATCTTCGGGTATTTCCGCAGATATTTTAGAATAGGGGCTACCGCTATCATCATTAATAGTAACTGTATCGCCATTCGCTTTAATAAGATTAATCTTGGTATCAACATCCCTGTTCCATGTTTTACCACCAACAGGAGATGTTTCAGCAACGATCATCTGCCCGGCAATACAGGTAAAACGGAACATATCCACATCCGTGTTTTTAGTGGGCTTGCTTCCATCATACAGAAGGCTCTGCATGGTTACACCATCAATGGGATAATCACCTTTTGCATCGGCTTCTGCGATTGTATTATCCGGTTCATGGAAGTTTTTATAATCATCAACAACCGTACTGCGGACTCTGATATTATATTTCCCGTC
>JAUVIB010000268.1 GCA_030592985.1 Calditrichaceae bacterium
GCTTTACGTATTAAAGTTTTGAGCTTTCTGCTTTGTCTTTTTTCTATCTCATCATTTAAAAGCAAGGTAAGTAATTCGCTATAAGAAAGTTCGCTGTTTTGCGCTTGAGACAGCCTTTATTCTTTCCGGAAAATCGTTAAAATCAGTATGACGTTTACTTTCTGTTCGCAGATGTTGTTTTATAATTTCATCGTTATAATAAATCGATACGATTTTATCCGTTGCCCTTATCCATATATTTTTACCCGAATATTTTCATCTTCCTCTTTTTTATTTGCAAAATTTTGTATATTTACGGATACTAAAATTAATAAAAGTTATCAATGATGCGTTTTTTAAAACTTTTCCTGAAAATATCCGCATATTTTGCTGTGTTATTATTAACCGCATATATCGTATTTATTTTCTATCTGCATACATCAACGGGTCAAAAATCAGTTGTACGATATACAAACGACCTATTAAACAGTACTCTTTCCGTTGATGATGATGTTGATGTTGAACTTAGTGCCATTTCTACAAATTTATTCTCCTATGTGAACATTGAAAACTTCTTATTAAAAAAAAGCAATGACACACTGGTATATTTCCAAAAAGCCAGTATAAATTACTCCTTATTTCCTCTCTTAAGTGGTAAACTAATTTTCAATTCTATTGAGATTGACAATCTTATTGCTAATGTAAGGCGTGATTCAAGCGGCGCTTTTCAGTTTGATTTATTAAATTTTAATAGTGATACAACCACCTCTTCCCTATCGGTTTCCATTGAAGATATGTCTGTCAGAAACTCGAAATTTCAATACGATGACCGTTCAATACCCATTGATATTATAGGTAATAATGTTTATGCAAAAATGTCTCTAAAAAACAATCGGCTCGAAATTGAAGCCACTTCACATTCACTACATACAAATTACTTCAAAGAACCCTTGCAAATTGATTCAATAAAAATTAACGCCGCAATCACCTCAAATGATATTATGATAGATAGTGTAGCTATTCAATTCCCTCAATACACTTTGACAGGGAAATTAAATATAGGAATATCAGATAGTCCATTAACCATAAATGGAGTATTACATGGAAATGGCAGACATTACAGTATATTAAAACAAATCATGGATGAACAAACATGCAGCTTTTTTAATAAAAAAGAAAATTCATTTTTTGATCTGTCTCTTAACGGCGAATTAACGGATCTCACCGTTTCATCTGTTATTTCTAAAATAACCATCAATTCCATACCCATTACTCATAGTAGGATTTTAGTTGGCATTCAAAAGGATCGTATAAACTTTAAAAAAGTTGATATATCCGTATTCCACGGAAATATCTCTGCTGATGGTTATTTTAGCACAAAGAACGAAAGCTATTCGATTAACATAAAATTAAATAATATAAAAACGGAATCTTTCATACCTTCCCGTTATACTAACATTCCTCTTAGGCAGATGAAAATTACCGGGAAAATTCAATCCAATGGTGAATTAAACAATTTAAACCAGATTAGTCTCTCCGCAGACCTTGATATAAGCAACAAGAAAAACAGCAAAAATGATTTAAGAACAAAAATTGATATCAACGATGGTTTTGGGAATTTATGTATCCTACATGACACAAGCAGTTGTACCCAACTAACCATAAAGCTACATGATACACCGGGATCGGGAGATTTTAACGGTATTATCGACTCCCTCCAATTCCTGACAAAACAGTTTAATCTTCCTTTGATGAATGGGAATGTCCATTTTGACGGTACTTTCAACTGGCCGGATATAACAGCCCAAATATGGGCAAATTCTCTGCAGTATAAAAAGATACCCATTGATACTGCTTATGTAAAATTACGCTACTCTGATTCAACCCTGACGGTTGAACAATCCTTTTTTGCCTCAGCTGACACTTTAACAAATCCATATGATATTAATAAATTGAGTACAATACTTCATTATGATGGTGAATTCAGTGGTGATATCGATAATATTAGCGGAAAAATGTCGGCAAAACTTGGAACTACAATCTATGACAAATATCAATTAGACAGCGCCAATGTTTTAATATCACTTAATCATTCTACAATTTCCATAGATACGCTATCGATTTATCATAACAATAGTTCAGCCACTATTATAGGATATATAGATATTAAATCTAAAGAGATAAATATGGATTTACGATTGAATCATTCTACTCAAAGAATCAAGACCTTCGCCGCATATCAAGATTCAATCTATTTATTTAAAATCAATGCTGACAAAATATCATTTGAGAATATTATTCCTTTTATTCCCGGTTTACCTGCCATAGACGGAATGATCAGTTTAAACTTAAATGGACAAACGGATTCAAACCTGAACAATCCACAAATAAATCTTGATTTTTTCGCTTTAAATCTTGCTTATAACCATAACACGTATGCAGATTCTGTTTACTTTAATGCTGCATTCATTAACAATAGCTTAACGGTTGATACGTTACAACTGTTTTCTCAGGGTGAATCAACATCTGCCCGCTTTTCATTTGAATTTGCAGATTCTATGGACAACCGCTTTAAAATCAATCATACCTCAGGTCATATGGCAGGTAAAGATATTAATCTTAAAATATTCAATCCTTTTCTACCTTCGGACTATTTACTGAACGGCCAGATAAGTCATGATTTTGAATGGAACGGTAATTTTTCTCACCCTAACCTCGACGGTTTTATAACGATTCAAAATGGCAGGTTAACACAAAACGACGAAAATATCCTTATTAACGATTTAAACAGCCATATTAGTTTTTCAGATACTTTGGTTAATATTGATTCTATTCTCTTTAAATATAATTCCATTCCGGTCTTATCAAAAGGTCGCTTTGATATTATCAAAGATACCGTATTAATCGATTTTAAAACATCCTTGCCGAAAGAAGACATTGTTCAGATCAAAGGCTATTCCACTCTCGACAGTGTTTTTATCAAATCGGTCATATCTGATTTCAATTTATCTTTCCTAAATCCGCTAATACCGGAGCTGCAAGATTTATCAGGTCAACTAAATAGTTCCATTGTGATCACCGGGGCGATTGATAACAGTAAAATCAACGGAAATTTGGAAATAAACTATTTGAATTTTGAGCAGGAATATGTTGATGCACCGGTAAATAATGGGAATATCGCTATCCGCTTTTTAAATACTGAAATCTTTATTGACACCCTTAATCTGCCGATAAATGAAGGAATCTTCTCTCTTTCCGGTGATTTAACACTAGATTCCTTATCCCTTTCAAAAACCAACCTCCATGCTTCTATTAATAATATTGAAATTAGAAAACCGGATATAATGAATCTGATGCTGCAAAAAGGAACATTGAATCTGATAAGCAGTAAAAACAAATCTTTATTAGACGGAAAAATTATTATTGGAAATTCTAAAATTTACAGGAATTTAAAAATCGATGATCTCTGGAAACGCTTGCTTTCTAAAACAGAATCGACCTATTCTAAGAATCCCTCTTCCAAAATTGATGTTCTTACTTTCTATGAAAAAGATGTAAACGAAAATAAAATATCCATTCCTGACTTCCTAAAAGAAACTAACATAGATATTGATATTGAAAATCAAGGCGATTTATGGATCTACAATAATGTAGCCGATCTATACCTTGAACTTAATATGAATCTTTCAGAAGAAATTATTAACCCGTCAATTACTGGTCGTATCACGGTTAAAGATAACGGCCGTTTTTCCTTTTTAGATCATGTTTTTGATATTCAAAAAGGAACTTTTGAATTTATTGATCCTGATAAAATAAATCCCATAATAAGTTTTACGGCGGAGTCAAGGATAGAAATCCATTCAAATGAACGGGGAAAAGATGACTCATATTTGATCACCTTACTTCTTGACGGCCCCCTTGACCAGATGAATTTCAATTTAACATCCCAACCTTCGCTTGAGTCCTCGGATATTATCAGCTTGTTAACATTAGGCATGACTTATAGTGAGCTGGCGACAATAAGCAACAATACCCAGTCTTCCGAAGCTTTAAAAAAACGCAGCGGTGAAATTGCCAGTCTGGTCGTGAGTCAAAAGATGAACAACTATTTACAGAAAATACTTGGCAATGAAGGAGGGAATATTAATTTTGAACTGCAAGGAGATCTTTTTAATGCCGATGATACACGCCTTGCCGTTAATAAACGTTGGGGGAAACGTGTGACCATCTCCTATTCGACTTCCGTAAAAGATTTTGACAAACAAATTATCACAATTGAATATAGAATTAATGATTCATTCTCCGTAGAAGGTAAAACCAGTCAGGGACAGGAACAGGAATCGTCAATTGATTTCAAATATCGAATCAAGTTTAAATAGTAGTATTTTGCAACATACAAGAATATCCGAACTATGATAATATCACAACTAAAATTTGCATTTCAGATCAATACAATTATACATGCGTTAAGGAATAATATTGTTATATTTCTAACAGCGATACTATTTTTAGTAGGGATAAATGAATCTTTTGCAAAAAACCGCATCGAATATCGTGTAAAAAAAATTGAGTTTGCAGGAAATATTCATTTCTCTGACAAAATGTTGCGCTCTATTATGGAAACAAAGCACTCTTCTTTATTCCGCTCTTCCGCTTTTGATAAGAAAATTTTAAAAACCGACCTTGAAACAATTCATATTTTTTATAAAAATGAAGGCTATCTAAAAGTAGCGGTTACCAACTATCAAATAAAAAAGGATACACTTAAGAAAAAAGTTGAGATATTTATTGAGATTAATGAAGGACCACTTTATAAAATAAAAAAAATAGACTTTATCGGTAATAAGGACTTAGACCTTCCCTTTTTATTGAAAAATATTCCTGTTGTTACTGACAAAGCATTTAATATTCTATCCCTTGAAAGAACGAAAATTGATATAATTTCATTATATCATCAAAAAGGTTTTCTCGATGTCCAAGTTCGTTTTACATATGAACCCCTTAAACGGGAAGAAGATATTGCAGTTAATTTCCTGATTGAAGAAAATACCCGTTATAAAATTGGCGCAATCCGCATTGAAGGCCTTGTAAAAACAAAAGAATATATTGTAAAGCGGGAATTTCGTTTTAAAAAGGGAGACTATTATTCAATCTCAAATTTATTAGAAACACAAAAATATTTGTATCGTACCGGCCTTTTTTATAGCGTAAACATTAAGAATACTGCCGCTGCTGACGGAGACTCAACAAAAAGAGACCTTCTTGTTAAACTTAAGGAATCTGAACC
>JAUVIB010000491.1 GCA_030592985.1 Calditrichaceae bacterium
AGTTCTATTGATTCGCCTGTGGTTAGATGCTTCCTGATTTGTTCCGTTCTTTTTCCGTAAACGGTCACCAGGGAATCTTTCCAATCAAAATACAAACTGTCAGCGCTTACTCCGGTGGCATTTTTAATAACGCCATCAAAAGTATAGGACGACCATTTTGACGATGTTTTGGCAATTTTTTCCAAAATACCTTCACCAAATCGGTTAGAAATATAATCAACAAATGCAAATCCCAAATTATAAGCAGACTCATTTCCGTTACTTCCTTTCCCGAATACGCTTATCTCATTTAGGGTAAGCAAGTTGTTATTCAAAACCCTGTCCCGCAAAATCATTTCACGATGTGGGTCACGGTAATCATAACGGCTGCCATCGACTTGATGCTGTGCCGTACCTTCGGCAAACCAGATGGGTAAATTGATGGAACTTAGAGGATAGGAAACAACCACGTTTGGAAAACCACGCACCACATCAGGACGTCTCTCTTTTTCATAATTAAATAATTGAAAAAATCCATAGGGGACTGTATTATTTGTTTTTACCATAGCCTGAATGGAAATCATATGGGTAAATTCGTGGGTAACCACATCGCGCAGCCAGTTCTTTGTACCACGCATGATGTAATCCATATTCGAAGCCCATATTTCAACTTTATCATCGAAGAAAAAGGCTCCACCATTTGAATAATCATCAATATCTTTAATGATGAAATGGATTTTACCCTTAGGGCGATAATTATAAAGTCCTGTTATATTGGGATAGATATCTTCAGCGATTTGAGCGATTAAAAACGCAGTACGCTGAGTTCCATAATAATAATGGAAAAAGAAATGGTCGGTTTCAAAGGTCTGCCATTTTATCTCGGAATGATTATATTCAAAAAACTGTGCCTTGGTAGTAAAAGGCATAATTAGCAATAAAAAAACCAGCAAAATTGCCAGAAGAGCTTTTTTCATTTTAATGAACAACCATTATTTTTATGATTCGATTAACCGTTTCTGCTGCAGTTTTTGCCTCTATCTGACACAAATAAATACCGGACGCAATATTGGCGACATTCCATACTTTTTCATTGGCCACGCCTCCATTACCCGGACCGGAAAATTGTGCCACAAGATCACCTGCCGTATCCAATATGCGGATTGTAATTTGAGCATTCTCTTTTAAGTAATAGCGAATAGTGGTTATATCTCCCGTATTGGGATTAGGATAATTATAAGCTTTTTCTTCCGGAAGCAGATTGCCGGCCATTGGCGGCGTTAAGATTAAATTATCAACAAGTGCATTATTATTGTTTTTAAAATTCGGCAGCCCCCACAAAATTTCTGCTTCATTTTCATCATAGGGGAGTTTCCATGAATAATATGTTCCGTTTTGTGTTACAGCGGATATACTATATTCCGTATTAGTTTCCGATAACAGTAAAGACGATTCATGCAGCTGGCCGCCTGTACTAAGGGGAAAACCCGCTATTAAAGCGCCCACATTATCAAAACCCCATATCAAGCCCATTTTAGTGGCGGCAAAAAGATTAAGCAAACCACTTCCACTGGTTTTAATAAGCAATGGCGTGCCTGTAAAAGAGTCTTCGTCATGTAGCTCTACTTCTATGGGAAAATTGGTTACCAGAAACCCTTCCCTATTTAAGGCATATATTTTATTTTTCCAGGTGTACAAAATATCGATGGCACCATCTACATCTACATCAGTGAGTGAAAACTGCGATTGAATTGAATCCAATAGGGAAAATTTATTAACAAATTCTACACCGGATTCATTATATATATTAATTTGATTTTCGTCCCGGTTATATGAAATCAGATTTTTTTTAGCGCTTTCAAAAAATGGTGAGATTGCTGCATAATTCACAGCGTCTGGAGCTAAAGAAGGCGTTTTATTGCTCCCCACTATCAGGTCTGTTGAATTTTTAACCGAAGCCACAGTATTTATTAACACGCCATTATAATCATAATGATAAATGGAGTCATTTTGACATTGCACCCATATCCCGTTCCCTGAAGCAATAACAGGCGCGCTTATCTTAGAGGCTAGTTTAATTGGTTCAAATAGATTTAGAGCAAGTGAATCCGGAGTCACCTGTGTTATATCGTATAAATCGTACGCAAAAAGAGAATCATCTGCCGCTGCAACAAGCGCGTAAACGCCCGTATTACGGGAATCAGGGAAGGCCAGAGAAACCATTGAATCTGAAGAGGCCGCATGGGCAATTAAGTATTTATTATCTACATATAACCCTTTAGCCGCATAATTTAGCGCATAAATATTCCCATCTCCGAAATAACTAAAATTAAATTGATCGGATGATTCATATGTTTCTCCTCGAACAGTAGATAAAACGTGTATATCTTTTTGAGCAAACTGAACAGGAAAACCATCATCAAGCCAATCACGGGTATAGCTAAAACTCATCACATCATTTTTATTATCACTAAAATCATAGAGTTTTATGTGTGATGCTGCTAAATTTAGATTACTTTTCGTATTCGGGGTTGAATTGTCGGAAAATTCGTTAATAAATAACTTCGCCGAATTTTTACTATACCAAAAATCCATCCATGTTCCTAATTCCGATTGATAGCCCGCATCCCAAAACGTATATGATTGACCAATATCTTCGATCCCATCCGCTTCTTCAATATCCACTCCACGATTCCCGGAGTCATCATTTATATTATTATCAAGCGCTTTATTTTTGATAATCCTATCGTCAATATGCCAAATAAGAATACCCGCTCCCGGAAGCCCAA
>JAUVIB010000222.1 GCA_030592985.1 Calditrichaceae bacterium
AGACATTATAGTCTGTCATTCCCGCCCGCCTGAGGCGGGCTATCGGGAATCTAAATTTCATCATTTAGATTCCTGCTTAAAACATGCAGCCGTGCCTCAGGCAGGAAAATAATTTAAATGACCTACTTTGAGTTTTTAAATGAAAAAAATATAAATTCAATTCCTGCCAAAAAATACACGAATATTAGTAATAAGATACTAATGATAAAACCATTATTAGTATAAATAAATAGGATTAGTAAATACCCAGGCAAGCCATTTCCCGCCTATTCTAACAGATGCCACTATACGATAAACCCCGCTTGATTTCAATGGATCAAATTGATACTCATAAACATCTTTAATACGATCAATAGTTTCTCCGTTTTTTACTAATTCAAATTGAACAGGATAGGGAGAAACAACATGCAGCGCTTTCACATCTTTTGCCTGTACAGAGTCTCCCATAATGGCATTCACTTTATCATCTTTATCTAATGAATAGAATTGAAAACCATCAGCCTCTGCTAAGTTTTCAAATGAAATATAAGCATTTCCTTTAACTAAATTTTCCTTTATAGCCCTACTGGTAAGCGTATCACTAAAAACGTGAGTATTAACATAGTTAAAAGAGCCAAAATAGGTGTCTACCTCGAATTTAAAAACCCAGCCGGCTGAGTCGGGCTCTCCAAGGAGCAGTTTTTCTTTCCACCCCGGCTCCACAACAGCTATGGTTTTAGCATTCGGTCCAACCCATTCCACACGCCCATCCGCAAGGTATCGGGCACGCACATTCTGATTATTATGAGCATCTACCGCTCCCATACCTACTATTCGCCGCTTCCTGTTTAAAGAATCCCAATTTGCTAATATCTTAATTTGGTCATCATACAAGTCCCGGAATGCCCAATGACGGTAACATGAGCCATTAATGGCAAAATTTATTATTAAGGGCAAAAGGCCGCCCTCTTCATCCAATAAATCTGTATGAATATTATAAATCTCCATTCCCTGATAGTCATGATTGGACCAATCATGCGGTTTTTCTGTATGAACATATAAAACCAAACCTCCATTTTTTACCACATCATGGATAAATTCATTACTTTCCTTACTCCAGTCCAATACAACAGAATCCATCGGACAAACCATCATTCCGCCATTCTCTGTTCCGGGTTCAAAGAGGATTCCGTCGTATACTCCGCTATAGGAGCGGGGAAAGGTGTCGAGCTTTGCATGAGGGTGATCAGCAAAAAACAGAAATTTCAATTTTGCCTTTTTAGCGGCAGGAAGCAATTCTTGTAAAATACCACGGCTGTCATGCGACCAATAGCTATGAAGATGAAGTACTCCTTTATGATCATCTAAGGATATAACTTTTTGCGGTTTTTCATATTTTTCCCATAATTCCACACGGTCTTTTTCTAATGCAGGATAAGTAACCCAATGCCGCCACCAAGATCCGCCCGTATAATAAATAAAAACTATAAATAGAAGAGCAAACAGAATAAGAATCAATTTATAAACAATTTTTGATATTTTTTTTACATTCATGAAATCCTCATGAGAATATATAGCCTTATTTCTTAATTCATAATTTATTCAGAGTATCTCGTTTATGAGATTGGTAGTTCACAGAACATGAAACCGATAAACCATATCGAAAAATACTTAATAGAAATTGATGATTATTCAACTTCCACATCCACTTTCAACTCTTCAAACTCCACTTCATAAATATTCATATTATCACTTCCGGCAGCCAATCCGAGATGTACGGCCTCTGCGATACCGGGTATGTCTTTGGTATGCCTGCTAATGACCCAATTTTTTCCATCATAACTTACATAACCAGAGATACTATTTCCGTGGCGCACCAATTTTAACCAGATAGGAAACTTAACATTTGGATCAAGATTTTCACTATTCGCCGAATGCGTACAACCATTCCCATACTCATCCCAATTTATCCCGGCTCTTCTCGGTGTGCTAAACAATAATACAGACCCAAGACTTCCTTCTCCATTTTCAAAACTGCGAGTAATGTCATTACGCATAAACAGACCCGTTCGAAACCATTCGGTAGTTTTGGGACCAAATCCCATAACTTTTACGGTTGCAATAAAATTACCCTTAATGGGTTTTTTAATATAAATTGTGGAATAAGCGTCCTCTCCGTGGAAGAAATCTGCACCTGCTGTTCTGATTTTAAAATAATTTTTCTTTTGATCATAGGTTAAAGTACACGGCTCCGCTCTTGGTGCACAATATTTAGCAAATTCCGTATCCTGGACATTAAGAAGATGATGTTTATAAACCAATAAATCCTTTTGAACGCTATTCCCAACCGAAATGCGGAATTTCCCTGCTTGAGGTTTAAATGTAAAGTCAATTTTTTTCGAAGATTGCCCATTTACTAAAATATTTTTTGATTCAATTTCCCTGCCATCTATTTTCAACGGAATTCTCATGTTTTTATCATGGCTTTCTTTATTAAAAACCAAAGCCCAAATTGTTATTTTTTCTCCGAGAGGAAGGATAGTTGATGAAAGATTAAGAGAATCCACAAACATAGTTCTTTTTTCCCCTTTCACATCTATTTTTATATAAGGCAAGTCTCCAATGGCTAATTGATGTATACCGGGTTCGAAAAAACGATATGTAAACGATATTTCTCTTGAATTATTCTGAATAACTGCAATAGATTTAATTTTAGCAATTCTTCCATCCACATAAAGTTCTATTTCATTTATTCCTGTTGATCCGCGATTAAAAGCATCCGCTGTAATCGAAATTTGATCTCCTGTATTATATGCATTACTGTTATTTGTTAACATATTTTTAATTTTAAAATTCGACAGAACAAATTCCGGTTCACCGTTAATTATGCCCTCCGGAGGATTTTTTGGCGCTTCAATCCAATAGTTTTGCAAGTATTCATTATCAACCAAATTACAGGCGCATAATTTCATATCACCCTGCTCTAAGTTATAATAAATATTGTTTTCCGTACGCCAGCCGGATGACATGTTATCAAACCAGAATGCGACATTATTATTAAAAAAACCTTTCTGCACATCATGAATTAAGTTATTGCGGACAACCGAATTATGTGTCATACCGCCTGTCGTTATGGCTCCGGAATCATCAGCTTTTGTCTGTGCGTGATGTACATGGTTATATTCAACCGTATAGCCCGCATCAACGGACTCTTCTATATTACTCCAACCACCCACATAGATGGAGTAACGGCCGAGATTATGACTAACTTCATTATGTGAGATAGTAATAAACAGGCAATTGGAAGCATGCAAACTGGTACCGCCACAGCTATCAATCTGGTTATAGGAAACAACCGTTTTCATCAGCAAGTCCTGCCAGGTTCGTTTACAGGGTTGCTTGTCGGCGTCATTTTGTTTCTCAACCAAGGCTGCGTTATAATCGTTTCCCCAGTTCTTAGGGGAAGCAATACCAATAATGCTAATAGCCCCTTTTTCAGCATATTTTATCTTATTATTCAGGATGCGTGTTTGATAACACCCTTTGCTTATGTAAATAGCCTTCCCGCCAACCGCGCGAATATCAGAATCAACAACTTCACAATTATGGGCATATTCCATCGCTATGGCATTATCATTTTCATCAACAGCGCCTATATTTAATCCATAAAAACGAAGATTTCGAACAGGATTTGTCCGGGTTCCCGTGATATCGATAATTTTTGACAGTGATGGAGCAACTATGGCTAAATGAGAACTATTACGTAATTCTTCAGGCGGGATGAATGAAAGTTCCCTGGCGGATTCATCATAATACCATTCACCGGGCATATTTAAAAGCGCTTTTATATTTTCAACATAATATCTCGGTGAAACAACACGAATCCCCAGTTGCGGCTCAGAGAGATAAACAAAATTCTTAGCCTCATCTACTTTTACAATAGAATTTATACCAATATGCCAGCGGAGTAACATGACAATCCTGTTCTGACCCATGTCAGACCAATTTCTTAAATTATCATCTTTATACTTAAAAAATTCAGTGGATGTGGGAGGTTCCGCTACTGTATAATACCCCTTATCAGGCGTTCTTGCCAGTGTCTGAAAACGCCCGTTAGCATATAATTTATTTATTTTCCCCCTGTCCAATCGGGCAACCCATATTTTCCCTTTTTTATCCCAGTTTTTAATAATTTTCCCGCCAAGGAGAATGGGTTTTTCTCCCGGATAAGCGGCATAAGTTACATAATGATCTTTTAGCTTATGAAATTCAAAAGCCCCGGAAGGGAGTCCTGTCTCTATCCTTTCCCCACCATCATCAGGAGTAAACAGTAAGGGTTCCTCTAACTGGTAATGACCACCGCGAAGTAATATTAGAATATCTTTCCCATAGCCATATTTGTGAGGAGAAGGTATAAAACGCTTATCAATAGATTCCTCCTTCGCATTATATACACTCTTCTTCAGTTCACGCACGGCTTCTTTCGCCCGGGCAATGGTTGCAAAAGGGCCATCTGTACTGCTTTGATTCACTTTCGGAAGCGTACCGGACCATTGATCATTACCGTTTGGAGAGACATAGAAATCAGCTTTCTTCCCTTCTACAGTATATTTATTCCATTTTTCACCTCGTAATAATTTCCCATCGCTAATACCATAACCATATAATAAAAAAACTACAACAATGCTTAATAAAATTTTAAAATGATTTTCCATTAATCCCCCAGACTTAAATATTGGATTTTAATATTTCCCCAATCGTTTATTATTATTTATTCGTAAATTCTTGGCTATTTATTTTCTTACTTCTCACTTCTTAATTCTTACTTTTTCAATTGTCAATTGTTTCACCGCCATTGTATGAGAGCTGAATTTAAAACTAGTTCCACCCTGCGGCGCGGCTTATGGAAATAGATTAATCCATGCCCCGGAAGCATTAAATCACTATCCACTTTCGAAAACCGTTTTAAAGACTCCATGTATATTTGTTTATTAAAATCGATGGAACCATCCCAGCCGAAATCACCAACCTGGAGTGTACCTATTACATCACCACTAACAACGATACGTTTATCCTCATGCCGGAACAGGTAGGCCGTGCAGCCCATCGTGTGGCCGGGTAAGTGCATCACTTCAAATGTATAGCCGGATTTTTCTATATTCTCTCCGTCTTTGACAATATGATCTACTTCGACGGGCTTAAATATTTTATGGTAGAGATAGCCGCAACAGCGCTCATCCCCTTTGGCAACCGCGTCAGAGGTCTCTTTAAGCGCAATAATTTCTATACCCTGTTCTTTCAGTATATGTGCTCCACCCGCATGATCATAATGGGCATGGGTTAGAAAACAGTAACGGATATCATCAGGATTTAAATTCCAATATTTCATATTATTATAAATTTGATCCATTGTTTCACCATTCCCACAATCAAATAGGATTAATCCATTATCTGTTTTTAGCACATAAGTATTACAGTCATTAAAACCGGCGTCTTCTCCTGCCCAGGTAATTCCATTAACATCTCCACCAACCTGATAAAGATTTTTTAATATCTGCATTAATTCGTCCTTAATTTAGGATTGATTATTTTAAACGTTTTATAACTACTTTATAGAATCTTATCACTACCGGTAAATCAAGGGAATGGTCTTTTTTTAACCTAAACTGAGCGATTGTTTATTGATTATCAAGAAAACCAGAAAAAAACAAGCTCCCTGAGCCTGTCGAAGGGACGGCGGGACTTCGACAAGCTCAGCCACCTTAAATTTTACCTTTTCACCCAATTGGTTTTACTAATTTTCTAATTATTGTAGTTACAACAATAATCGTTTAATTTAGGTTTCATTAATAGTGCAAAACGGTTTTACAGATGTTTTATGACATCTCAAAAACAAAAGGCAGCCCTATTTTAAGGAA
>JAUVIB010000264.1 GCA_030592985.1 Calditrichaceae bacterium
CCCGTAAGTTACTCATAGCCGCCCATTCATAAACATTGATCAGGCTTAAATCAAGAAGGCCGTTGCGGTTAAAATCTTCAGCGATCTGCAGCTCACCGTCGTCTTCTCCGAAATCATTGGTATTGGGGATACCGTCCACACCCACATCTTCACTGACGCCCCCAATATCCCACTCTGAAACACCAAGATGGTGATTATTAAAGAATTTAGGAAGGGGTTTAAAATCGTACCAATGTGTTTGATCAGGGGCTTGATTACCTGTTCCTCTCTGAAAGCGGTCGGAACAGATATGAATTGTGTTATTATTCACATCTATAACTTCTCCTGCTACAAAAAATACAAATACATATCCATACTCTATTCCGCTGCCCTTTGGCCATCTCATTCGAAAATCACTTGAACCATTGCTGGTATAACCATTAGCAAGCTGTCCCTGGTTTACCCATCCGGATTCGACTAAATTACCATCATGTTTTGATATACGGACATATTTCTGCCAGCCTTCGATGGCGGACGTTTTAAACAAAGATAAGTTATCAGCCCGGCTGTTCACCCAGCTGCGTCCAACACTATTTCCGGTCTTAGTATACTGCGCTTTAATAGTCTCATTTTCTGCCAGCGAAAATCCGCTTAAAAGCAATATCATAAGGAAAATAATATCTATTCTTTTATTGAAAGAATATCCCATAGAAAAAAGCTCCTTTAATTTTAATTTCATTCTTAAATTACCTGCCTAATAGCGTACAATTAAACCAATTTGTATTCTTCTTGGCTGTGAAAACCAATTAGGATTATTATCCCACTCCTGCATGGTAAACTGGCCGCCTTGTTGCAGCATCCGTAATTGAATTTTCTCATCTTCCGGGCGTCTTGCATTTTGAGTTGCCCGCCCGGTAACCGAATAAACAGAATTTTCATTTAAATGATCAAGAAGGTTGTAAACACGGACAAATGCCGACAAATTTATTTTCCCTACTTTAAAATGTTTACGCGCCATCAAATCAAGTTTATAGGTGACCGGTTTTCTGGCGCTGTTTTTAAATTCTGTTGTAGGAAGTTGAAGTTCCTCTACACTCGTAGGCGAATAGGGTAAACCGCTTCCCATTCCACCGATAATACTAACAAGCCAGTCATCCGGCCTCGAAAAATTCAATGTTAAATTTACCGTGTGCCGTTGATCCCAATTAAGAGGCAAAACCTGACGCTCTACAAATTGTACCGGTTCATCACTTATCCTCGATGACACTTCAATAAGCTGAATGTAATTGGGGTCCGAGGCGCTTCCGTTGACATACTGCAGAGTATAATCAATGGTGCCGGACATAATGCCGCTCTGCAGGGTTCTCATGGAAAGCGTAATCCCCTTTACATTTCCGTAATCTCTATTAATATAACGATAATAGCCTACAGCATCCGTAGTCCTTATGGCTTCTAAGCCTAATAGATTTCTGATATCTTTATAATACATTGTTAATTCACCCACTACCCAACCGGATAGCTGCTGCTGCAGACCTATTTCATACGCTGTGGTCATTTCCGCATCCAAATCCGGATCACCAATGGTTCTTCCCTCGAGCAGTAAAGGGGTCATGTTTTCATCAATCGGATTTTGGTAAAGAAGTGAAAAACTGGGCATTTGGAAAAAATGACCGTATGAAACATGGAAAGCGCCGGTAGACGAAATGGGAAAAGATAAACCGAGACGCGGACTGAATTGAGTCTTTACAGTTGCGTCAACTAAATTTTCAGGTTCACCGATTGCCCCTGATAACTGTCTTTTGTTAACAATAGTTTTTGCTTGCGGATCAAAATAATCAAAACGTACACCTGCGTTAAATATCATTTTTCCTAATTCAACTTTGTCCTGAATGTAAGCTGCAAATTCAATAGGTTTGCGGTAATAGTCGATGTAGCTGCCGTCAGTAACTTTTGCCAGCCTCAACTTTTCGCTATCATACTGATCATTCCAATTTTCCCAGTAATCAATCATTACATCCCAATATTCATCAAACTCATAATCTTTACCGTTTATTGACGTTGTATAGGCATAATTTCGCCAATCTTCCGTGGCAACAAAAGGTCTGTTAAAATACTTAATAACATGCTGTTTTACATCGAACCCTATTTTGATAAAATTATATTTATCGAGCTGCCAGTTAAAATCTCCATTAGCGAGATATAATTGTCTCGTTGTATTTCCTCTGCCCCATTGATTGTCACCCTGTACAAATCCTGTTTGACTATCTGAAGAACCCAATGGTTGATAACCCGTATCTCCGGGATAATCTGCAATATCAGTACCTTCATAAAGATACGATTCCGAATAATTATTCTGGTAGGAAAGCCTTAAATTGGTAAATGTATTTACCGTCGGACTAAACTGGACATTAAAAAAATGATGAAGTGAATTTCCAAATCCAATGTTACGGCCATCCGGTGCATAACGCCAACTATCACTATATCCTTGTCCTTCACTTAATGAACTAAACAAAGAATAGGTAAATCTAAGAGTAGGCATGGCCTGATAAATCAACTTTCCTGTTACATTAATTTTTTGACTCTGGGTCATAACAACATTTGATCCGTCACCTGTAAGAAGAGAATCCGGTATGGGAATTCTTCCTAAACTTGTGGCTTCTGTTGTGTTTTTCTCATTAAACCAACGACGATAGGCGCTTATTTTCCAACCATCAGTGGGATTATATCGTCTCTCCCCCATCAGGTAACCCTCTGTTTCGTAATAACGAGCGCTTACAAAAAAACCAAGATTTGGGATTTTAAAAACCGGCCCGCTTAAGGTCGCCTGAATATCTTTTTCCGATAAAAGATTAAATTGATCAATTCCTATAAACCGGTCTGTTTGGCCGCTTAGATTATCTCCGGCAAATACCTGAATCTGACCATGGAAATTTTTACCGGCATTTTTTGTAATCACATTGATTACAGCCGACTGTGCGGATCCGTATTCTGCATTAAAAGTTCCACTGATTACCTGAAGCTCCTTAACAAAGGAATTTTCAACGCCTACGTTGCTGCCACCGGATTGTGAAAAGGCATTAGATACCGGTACACCGTCAATAAGATAGGCAACTTCCCTTGAACGCCCCCCACGGAAATGCATAGCCCCATCAGAACCGGTTACAACACCCGCCTGGAGCTGAATAACACTGGATAATTCCTGCACAGGCATATCATTGATAGCCTTATCATCAACTATCGTCATAGTGCTGGTGCGGTCAACCTGAATCGGCGGCCGGGTAGCCTCAACGATAACAGCCTCCCCCTCGAATACCTGCTCTGCCATATAAACTGTCTGTCTCGTTGTTCTATCACTATGTACTTTCACATCTTTTACAGTTATGGTCGAATATCCTACCATATCAAAGATTAATTCATATGTTCCCGGTGGGATATTGATGATATTAAAAAATCCGTCGGCGTCCGTTGACGCTCCATATGGATTATCCTGTAAATAGACATTAACACCGGTTAGCGGACTATTACTGCCTTTTTCAAAGACCTGACCGCTAATTTTCCCTGTGGTACCGCCCATTACCATATCTACTGGAATTGTGCAGAAAAATAATAACACAAAAGCCAATTGTAATAGTTTTCTCATTTTAACCCTTTCAATCATCAGTTAATTTTACATGAGTTTATTATATTTAAAAATGTTCACAATGATAAATCTGCCAAAACAGCTACATCTTCAAACTTATATTTTTCATTTGATTTTGAAACATTACCCGTTATTTCTATTTTCAATGCAATTAATACCAATTCTAACAATGCTAATTGTAAAATTCTCGATTGACACGAATAACTTCCCATTAGATTATCAGGAATACTGGTAAGTAAAACATATTGAGAAGAATCGGCGAGTGGTGATGGTGAAAAATTGGTTAATGCGATCGTAATAGAACCATATTCATGCGCTATTTTCACACCGGAAACAACTTCATCTGTCTCTCCTGAATGAGAAACACCAATAACAACATCAGAAGTAGTTAATGTGGGTATGATATTTTGAATAATTGAACGGTCATGTAAATAGGTTGCGTATATTCCAAGACCCACCAACGCATCACTGAGAATATGGGCAATCCCGGCGGATCCTCCCATTCCTATTACAATGATTCTATTTGCTTTGATTAGTTGCTGTGCAATTATTTTTATGGTTTCAAAATCTATATTTTTAACTGTAGAGTCCGTTTGAAGATTTAAGTTATGCAGAAATATTTCTTTAATGTTGGAAGGATCTTTTTTCCTGGTCATATCTAAGGAGACGCTTTGCCCGCTGCGAAGCAATTCCGGGACCAATGCTGTTTTAAAGTCGGAGAAAGTCCGGTAACCGAGGGATCGACAAAATCTTAAAACAGTTGCATCACTTGTTCCACACTTATCCGCCAAGCCCTGAATAGACAGAAGAACCACTTTATCCATATGTTTCTGGACAAACTCAGCAACGCGTTTTTCTGATTTTCGTAACCCGTTGTAGCGTTTGTTGATTAAATAAACCGGACTTTTCATTTAATAATATATTTCCAATTAATAATGATTGGAGCTATGTTTGTATATTATTTAATATTAAGCTGTCGTCCTACGTTCTGTTATTACAATTTATTGTTTACCCGAAGTCCCGCGTATTACTTGCCAAAGTATGTACCTGTATGCTTAAAAAAGGTAACATGCGGGACGACAATATTGAATATTAATTCAACAAAGTTATATAGATATCAATTGTTTAACCGGAATATTTGTGTCGCTTATACAACCAAATAAAATATTATTTGTTCTTATCGCAACACAAATATATAAATAACATATTCCAATGTCAAAATTATTCTTTACTATTTTATTAAAAAAATGAAACTTTTTTCTGATCACTACGCATATGTATAGTTACATTAGAATTTCGCCTTCCTTCCAAAAGAATACTTTTGGCGCTGTTCTCACAATTTAATTTTCACCAACACTGTTCCATAATGTTGTCATTAAGCCTGCACATAACACTGATAAAGTGATAAGAACCCAAAAAACGCCATTCCAACCTGCTACCGATTGTAAAAAGCAGACCGCAGTCATCATGATAGCCGGTCCCAAAGAACCCATTCCATTTACAAACCCAGCCGCGGTACTGGCGCCCTTACGGGATCCATAATCCATTACCGCTAGTACAGATATGATAAAATCATATCCCATTGTAAAAAAACCAACGAGTCCTATGTTTCATCTTTTTTACTCAGTTTCTTCAGGCAGCGCATTCCATTTATATATCATTAGCAATCCGGCAATAAATACTGATGTTGCCAATAAGACAAA
>JAUVIB010000315.1 GCA_030592985.1 Calditrichaceae bacterium
GGAAACATTGTTAATGATTTTATCATCAACGATATATTGGTTCAATTAAACAACGGTTTTGTTTTTAGCGGAAAGCAAGTTCGTTTGGAGTACAGTCTGTTCTCCCTGATCCGCGGGCGTTTGAATATTACCTCTCTATCGCTTGATAGCATATCTGTATATATCCCTGATAATGTTCCGGTAAAAGATGGCCATAAAAGTCAACCGTCTTCATCCCTTTTTGAATTTATCAATAAGATAAAACCACTTGAAATTCTTGGTAATATTCCCGTCTTTAATCTTACGAAACTGCAAATAAATGAAGCCCGTGTTACTACCGGCGGTAAATCCTTGTCCTTTGCTAATATTAACCTTTTATTAAGTGGGAAGAAAAACACTAAGGGGCTGAATGTATCTGTTTCAGAATTGAATGGAAAATGGATTGAGAAAAATATCCATATTTTGGAGTCAAATATTTCTTTGCAAATCGATGAGGAGAAGGTCGAGATTTCTGAATGCCGACTAAAAACCGGACAATCGTTTATAAATTTTACACTAATACTAAATAACAGGAATTCGTCTGCATTAGCCATAAACGTCAAGAAATTTATATTTAATCTTGATGAGTGGAGAGTAACAGTATTCAAAGATTCAGAAAGTTCGGGCGTCTTATCCGGTTTTTTTACAGCCATAGGAAACTCTGAAGAGATACGCTTACAAGGGAAGGCCAAGGGGAAGTTATCCGGATATGAGATAGAGGATTTTAAATTAAATTCTTTGGTAGACCCGGAAAATATTTATTTTGATGAATTTGATCTGCGGGTGGATGGACAGCGAGCGTCATATAACGGATTATATCGGTTTGATAATAGCTTAAACGGCCTTTTTACATTTAAGGATTTAGATATTAAACATTTTTTTAATAAGGGAATTAACACAGCGTTTAATGGATCCATGAAAGTTGATATTAATATGAAGAACTCCCGAGGCTTAGCAGGTAATTTTGATCTGAATATAACTAATTCTCAAATTTCCTCACTTAAGCTGGATTCGCTTCGTTTTGCCGCTCGTTTAACAAACAGGGTCTATGCCATCATCGAACCTTCATTCATTAAAGTGGCCGATGAATCCAAATTTAGCGTTTCCGGATTGATTCAGGATACGACAATCTCATTAACGCTAAAAACGGAGAATAATAATCTCGCTGCATTGGCAGATGCGGCGGGGATTGATTCCGTGGAAGGGATTTTCTCCGGTAAAGTTGATCTGAACGGCGCTTTATTTAATCCTGATTTTATTGCAAAAGTTAATATGCCGGTGTTTAGCTATAAAAAAGTCCGCTTTGACTCAATGAAATTTGATATGAATATAAGAGAAATTTTATCACAACGGCAAGGACAGGCTTTCTTTAAGATTCATAATGGTGATATTTATAATTTACCTATCGATGACATTACTATTAAGGCAGAATTGGATAGTAATGTTTTTACTCTTCCCGTTATAACCTTTAAAAGCGGGGAAAATTATATTAATGCCGGACTACACTATAAATCTGTTTCTGATACGATTGAAGTTGTTATAGACCGGTTTAAAGGCAGCTATCAATCCTATTGGCTTGAAAACAAAGGACCTGTTGAAATTTATTTTACAGCGGAGGGTATTACGCTGGAAGAACTTTACCTACTCGGACCGAAAGAATCAAGCCTTCGTGCCTCCGGATTTTGGGGGCGGGAAAACGATAAGGCGGAGTTCTATTTGTCTCTGAATAAAATATCCCTAAAACCTTTTGAGAATTTTTGGGATAAAAAATTTGAATTAAACGGGATTGTGGACGGCTCTGTAGATATTATTAATCCTCACAAAGATATTGAATTAAACATGAATGTTAAAGCGGAATCTTTAAGTTATAACCGTACGCCTATTGGAAATGTCAGCAGCTCATTTGTTTATTTTAATAATAATTTTTACCTGAATGAGTTGAGCTTAACCTATGAAGAGTCAGAATTTTCTGTAACCGGAGATCTGGCTTTTACGTTTGATACCACCAAACAATTTGATGTCTTACGGGAATCGAAGACGAATGTCAAGATAGAATGGGCAAATATTAATGTTGGGCAATATGCTTCTCTTTGGATGAACCCCGGTACTGTAAGTGGTAATTCCACCGGCTATTTTGAAATTCATGGTAATGTTGCCAATCCCATGATTCGACATCATGCAGTGCTTACACAGTTTAATTATAAAGGATTTCATATTCCCAAAGCGGAATTATTTGCTCAATACAACAGTGGTTATATCATCGTCGATAGCCTTGGACTTAATCTGAATGGTTCTGATTTTAGTATCAAAGGATGGCAGGCATTCAATCTTGATTTTATGCAGCCGGATACAAACATCTTAAATAGGTCATTTAGCTTGTTTTTACAATCAAAAGGGGACAGCCTGACCTTTCTCCGGGAGATTAATGACCATGTATATGGCATTAATGGGAAATATGAATTAGAGATTAATGCAGCAGGAACACTAAAAGAGCCCTCTATTGAATCAGGATATATTCGGTTGCATAATGGCGAAATTGTGCTTTCCAGAGTACTCGATCCTATTGATAAAGTAGATATTAATATGGATATTAACGATTCTCAGCTGACAATAAACCATTTTAAGGGAATATCAACAGCCCGTAAAGACCTATTGGGTAAAGGATGGGCATGGATAGTGAAAAAAATGCCCTGGACGGATGAAAATGATGATGAGGGATATTTAATAGTAGATGGCGGGATTGATTTAAGAAATGCACTTAAACCGGAATATAATTTAAGAGTTGCCTTAAGAAATTTTTACATAGACTATTTTCTGAATAATACCAGCTTGGTTCTTAATAGCAATTCTATTCATATTTCGGGACGTGATACAATTCACATTGCCGGAAAAATAGAGATACTTGATGGGGAATATATTGTGGATGTAGATCAAATGAAGAAAAATATTTATCTCGAAGCGCCGAAAGCACAAAAATCCTTTCCCTTAATTGATGAAGATATTGAAATATCGATTCCTAATGATTTTAAGATATCAAGCGCCTCCATGGACTTAACCAATAATTTTAAAATATCCATAAACGGAGATCTTCGCTTAATTAAGCCTCCCGGAGAAGAAACCATGCAGATATCCGGACTTTTGGAGACAACTTCCGGGAAATATGCCGCTTGGAATCAGATGTTTGAAATAAACTTCGGTCAAATACTATTTGATACTCCAACTATAGTAAATCCACAGATTTCTATTACAGCTACAAAGGTCATTAAGGATCAAACTTTCGATTTAATTATTTCCGGCCGTCTTGACAAACTGGAGCAGGATATACGGGTAACAAAGGACGGAACTGAATTAAATCTATCTCAGGCGGATAAATTAACAATGCTGGCCCTGGGAACGGATCTGAGCGGATTGTCTTCTCATGCCGATTCTACAATGAAAAATGTAGGGGGCGATATTGCAACCCGGGCTCTGCTAAATGTGGTTGAAAGGGGCGCTGAAGATCTAACCGGATTAGATAAAATAGCTGTCAGTTCGAATGAATCTTTTGTCGACTTACAGAGAATGAAGTTAAACAATGGTTTAAAGGATGCTTCCATCTCTTTCGGGAAATATATAACCGGTGATTTATACTTGGAATATCGAACAAAATTTAATGAAAACTTCCCCGCGCCAAATATTGGCTGGCATGCAGGGAATAGAATATTTTTAGAGTACAGGTTATATAAAAGATTGAAAATTGATTCCTTTTATGAAGCGACACAGACCGGTAAGATGAAAATCCAATTGGGTGTCTCCTGGGAATACGATTTTTAAAGCAGCAGGTAATGTGGGGGTATAAAACTTGATAATTGGAGATTTAGCGTTGGCTATTGGATATTTAATGTTGGAAGTTATGGATTGGTAATCAGAGTATTAAGCAATATCCAATTTTCAATAATCAATGATCAATATCCAAGTGGGTAGGGAAGGAAATACTTGGAAATTGGATATTTAATGTTGGATATTGGATATTCAATTTTTAGTCTTATGGATTGGCAAATAGAGTATTAAGCAATATCCAATTTTCAATAATCAATGATCAATATCCAAGTGTACAGGGATAGAAATACTTGGAGATTGGGGATTTAGCGTTGGCTATTGGAAATTTAATTTTTAGCATTAGGATCGGTAATCATATTACAAAGCAATATCCAATTTTCAATAATCAGGTAATATGAGGAAAAAAAATATGGATAAAAAAGAGGTAATGTTTGATTTGCAGGAACGGCTTATCGATTATGCTGTCAGAATTATTAAATTATCCGAACAATTGCCGGGAACAAAAACAGGTAAGCATATTTATAACCAATTGTTAAGAAGCGGAACATCTCCTGCGGCAAATTACGGAGAAGCACAAAGTGCTGAGTCAAAGGCTGATTTTATTCATAAATTAAAAATAGCATTAAAGGAGTTAAGGGAATCCGAAGTATGGTTGAAAATAATAGTCCGTGCTGAAATTATTCAACCTGCTACAAAATTATCCTCTTTATTGCAAGAGACGAAAGAATTGATTTTAATTATCTTCAAAAGTATTGATACGACAAATAAAAAAAAGAAATAAAAGTAACATTTTTCAATCAAAGATCCATATCTAAGTGTTCAGGGAAAGAAATACTTGGTGATTGGATATTTAGCGTTGGATATTTAATTTTTAGCCTTATGGATTGGAAATCAGATTACACAGCAATA
>JAUVIB010000044.1 GCA_030592985.1 Calditrichaceae bacterium
ATCTCTATCATTCGAAATAGCTATATCTCCAATAGATTTAAAACCTTCGCTAATGGCGCCCGTCGGACACATTTCAAGACATCCGTAACAACTATGGCATAATTCAGGAAAAACCAATACATTTTTTGCTAATGTAATTATCGCATGATATTCACAGACTTTACTACAAATCCCACAATAGGTACATTTACCATCATCTACAATAGGAATCATCATTTCTACCGGTTTTTCTACCGGTTTTTCGCATGGTAGAAACAAATGGCTGTTTGGCTCTTCCACATCCAAATCATATAAGGCGACTTTCATTATTTTTGAAGCAATATAAGCTAGATTCGTTGAAATTAACGTCTTCCCCGTTCCGCCTTTTCCACTGGCCACTGCAATTTTCATTAAATTTATTTTTTTCCTCCTCTTCCATGGCGCCCGCTTAAGAATGGACGGGCTAAGTCTTCAATATTATTAGATCCGCAATCCGGACAGTCATCCATTATCTTTCCAAACGGATGCTGGATAACTTCTCCACAATCTTGACAATGGTGCAGCGTATTTTTAAAATCGATATTTCCTCCGGTAATTAGCAACTCTTTACCCTCAACAATAGAATCAGCCACCTTACTTCGCGCTTTTTCAATCAAACGGGAAAAGGTTGGTCTGGAAATATCCATACTTTCAGCTGCTTGCGCATGATCGAGCTGTTTATAATCTGCCAGTCTGATTGCCTCAAACTCATCCAATTACAATTCAATCGATTCAAGAAATTTTCTCGGAATACCACCCGGTTTATAATTAGTAAATTGCGGTGGTTGGGTAACCATACGCTTTCGATACGGACCTCTCATTATATCTCCATATTGAACATATGTTCATTTCAACTGTTTGAATATACTGAAAATATATTTGCTTTGTCAACTATTTTTTTGATATAATGAAATATAATTATTTTTAACACAAAGATATTTTTAAACATACATCAGTGGGATCTTTTCCTAAATAAACATTATGATCTTTCTCTATCGGAAACCATTAAAATTTTAAATTATTTAAAACCCATTAATATCAAAGTAGCAATAAATATTTAACTATTTTAGATGTGTAATGGAACTATTTCCCTTTTGCTAAGTATAGCAATTGACTTTAAAATCAGTTATATTTACATAACTATTCTAAATATGATATCTCGTAAATTTATGATTAGGTAAAAAACAGTGATAAACAACAGTAAACATAAAAATAATAAAATTCTGAACCCTAAATATTCACAAAAAAATATTGATAATGCTCAAAAAATAATTTTTGAATATTTATCTAATATTACAGATGATTTAAAAGAATTTCTTGAAATATTGAATAATATCGATGCTGCTATATATATATCTGACATAAATACCTATGAAGTTTTATTTGTAAACAAATACCTTCTTACCAGAAAAGGAAATATTGTCGGTAAATTATGCTGGAAGGTCCTGCAAAAAGATAAACGTGGTCCTTGTGAGTTTTGTACAAATTATAAACTTCTTGATAATTCCGGGTTTCCTACGGGCGTTTATCAATGGGAATTTCAAAATACCATTTCAAAAAAATGGTATTATTTATCGGATCAGGTAATTAGCTGGCATGATGGCAGGACGGTCAGAATGGAAGTCGCCTATGATATCACTAATCGCAAAAAACATGAATTTCAAATGCAACAAAACGAAAAATATTTACAGACTATTGTTGATATCCAAAATTTATTGGTCAATAAAAACGATTCTGCAGGAACTTATTCCAATATTCTCAAAATTCTCTGTGAAATAATAAATGCTAACAGGGCTTATATATACAAAAATCAGTATGAATTAAAGAAAAAACCTGTTACTTTACTTCATTCAGAATATAATAATAATTCCGAATCAATAGGTAGAAATGAAAATTTAAAGAAAATCCTATTGTCTAATAAATCAATAAAATATCTTGGTAAACAGTTTAACTCAGAAGGGATTTTCAAAGGAAACACTTCCGGTATTCCTGGTGAAATACTCAAAATACTTGGTACCATAAAACCAGCATCCTTCATAATTATTCGCCTAATGGTTGAGAATAAAGTATGGGGAATAATCGGTATTGATGTAAGCCGAAAAACAAGAGAATGGACAGAATCTGAAATATCTCTTTTAAAAGCAACTGCAAATGCTATTACGGCTTATGAAAGTACAAAAACCGCTATTAAACAAACCGAAGAAAGCGAAAAGAATTTAAGTGTATTAGTTGATTCAATCCCACTTGGCGTTGTTGTTCATACCAGTGGAATTATACAATATATAAATCCTGCTGCCGTTAAAATTGGAGGTGGAACTTCCAATAAAGATTTTATAGGGAAATCTGTCTTAAGCATGGTTCATCCGGACTATGTGCAAGTCGTAGCTGAAAGAATGCACCAGGTTTATTCAAAAGATGGTAATGTAGATACTATGGAGGAAAAGTTTATTCAGCTGGATGGAACCGTTATCGATGTGGATGTAATAGCCAGTATTGTTAATTTTAGGGGAAAGCCATCTTCTCAGGTTGTTATTAATGATATAACTGAACGCAAAAGAACTGAATTAGCTTTAAAGGAAAGCGAAAGTAAATACCGTCATTTAATTCAACATTCAAATGATGCTATTTATGTATTAGTCGAAAATAAATTCGAAATTATTAATGATAAATTTATTGAAATATTCGGCGTTACTCTGGAGGATGTTCAAAAATCTGATTTTGATTTTATGAATTTGGTGGCGCCAAAGAGCCGAATGTTGATTTTAGAGAGAACCAGACGCGTACTGCAGGGCGAAAAATTAAGCCCAAACTATGAATTTACGGCCCTATCAAAAAACGGAACTGAAATAGAGATTGAAGCCTCCGTATCCTATATTGATTATGATGGAATAGTTGCCACACAAGGTATTTTAAGAGATATTACAGAGAGAAAATTAATCGAAGCTCAATTGATCCAATCCCAAAAAATGGAAGCGATCGGGACACTTGCCGGTGGTGTGGCTCATGATTTCAACAATCTATTAACAGTTATTAACGGTCATGCTGAAATCAGTTTAATGAAAATGGATAAAAGTAATAAATTATTTAACTCCATTTCCAATATTCTCTCAGCCGGAAAACGAGCCGAAAAATTAACAAGTCAACTACTCGCTTTTAGTCGTAAACAAATATATGATCCGAAAATCATCGAAATCAATCCTATAATTCTGCATTTAGAAAAAATGCTCGAACGAATTATTGGCGAAGATATCAAAATCAGGAAAAAACTCGCAACCAATCTTCCAACAATAAAAGCCGATCCAACCCAAATAGAACAAATTCTCATGAACCTGGTTGTTAATGCCGCCGATGCTATAAGAGAAAATCCGGACCCATCTTCAAAAAGAACGATTATGGTAGAAACTACATTGCAAAAAGATAAAGAAGCTGCAAATAACAAAAAATTCATACAAATTAAAGTTATCGATACAGGTATGGGATTTCCCAGGGAAATTCGGGATAAAATATTTGAACCATTTTTTACAACAAAAGAATTAGGTAAAGGAACAGGATTAGGATTAGCAACGGTTTATGGTATTATCAAACAAAACAATGGAAATATAAATATTCAAAGCATACAAGGGAAAGGTACAACAGTTACTGTTTATTGGCCCACTTCCGAGGGATATTTAAATGAAAGCTCTTCTATTGAAATTGATTCAATAATTATTAGAGGAAAGGGGAAAATATTAATCGTTGAGGATGATGATAATGTCAGGGATTTCTCTGAATATGCCCTGAAACATATGGGATATGAGATTTATACAGCTCCAAATGGTTTGGACGCATTACAAATGGTTAATGAAAAGAAGTTAAAATTAGATCTACTTTTTACGGATATGATAATGCCGGGAATTGATGGCAAGGAATTGATGAAAAGAATCCAAAAAATTCATCCTAAAATAAAAGTACTCATTTCTTCGGGCTATACGGATGATTTTATTGTTAAAGATGGTATGCTGGAAGAAAATATTAATTTTATACAGAAACCATTTTCCATCAAGAATTTGGCTAACAAAATCAAGGAAATATTAGATTAAAAGCCAATAGTCATTGTTATTTAAGAACTGATTGTTAATTCATTTAGTATTTCTTTAAAAAAAAGCTTGAAATAATTATCATCATTTTTATTAAAATATATTATTTTATCTTCAAATTGTGATAAAATCTCTTCATTCAATTCATCCTCTTTTTTCACAGCAAGAAATAATGGCGTTTCATAATGGCTATAATCCTGATAAAACTTCTTTATTAAAATATCATCAAAATCATATAGATAAATACAAAAGGGAGCTTTTGGAATAACTCTGTCCCAAATATTGTTGTTATTTTGTTCATTAAATGGTTCTATCAAATAGAAATAAATCGATTGTATTTCATTTAACGCATATTCTAAAAAACGAAATCCATCATAAGTTCTATCATTTATAAAATTTTGCCCTTTAAAAAGGAGGATATTTTCTTCTTCAGTGGATTTAAATACCGGAATTTCTATTATTTCACACACTGCTATCCTCCAATGAACTTAAAAAATTCCCCAATAGTTCTTTATTTTTAAATAGTTGATTTTTTTTATTTATATTTAACAAGGCCTCTTCTTCAAGGGAAAGTGTTTCAATGTTTGATTTAGGCTCATCTGAATCTTCATCCGGAGTTCCCATTATTTTATTCATCATTTTTTTAAATCCGGACATACCTTCCAAATCCTGCACATCTTTTAATCTTTTTTCATATTCATCATTCATTAATAAAGTATTAGATCGTAACCACCTTACAATATGCTGTAAGAGAACGATACCATCACCTTCATAATTATCCACTAATTCAGTAATGCTATATCCATTTTTAAATTTCAACAAATTAACTCTTTCAAAGGGGGCAATATCTTCAAAACTTAATCCGGGCTTAGTAAATAATAAGTCATCCCTATGCGTCAATCGGTTCATCAGTTCATTTTGCTTATTAATATGATTCAAACATTCCAATATCAATTTTTGATTACTTAGTTTAATTCGTTTAATAAAAACTTTATTAGAATTTTGTATATGGAAACGTCCTTTATGCCAATGAGACATAATCTTTACAGCTAATACCGGATTCTCATTATTATATCTGGAGTTTACAATATTCCCCTTATTAAACTCAATTTCTCCTTTTCTAGAACCCTTTTCCAGCATCACCTTACAAGTTCTTTTTTCATCCTGGATAATTTGAATCAGGTCAACAACATTCATTTCTTCTAGCGAACCTTCAAATTCGTTTTTATTATCATTTGTATGATCCAAATTTTCATTTATTACTAAAAAATTTAAAATTTTTTCTAATTCTTGTTTATGTATTGGCAATTGAATAACATTTAAAGCTCCTTGTTCCCATATCATTTTTCTGTCTTCAGGAGTTAATCGCATAGTAAAACAAATAAAAGGAATATTATGCTCACTATTCTTAAGAATTGTTACCCAATCCATCATTATTTCAAGATTTGCTGTCGCCAAAAATATAAATGCAGGTTTTTCAATATTTAATAACTTTATCGTTTCATCAATGCGTGAAGCCCATGAAAAATGAAATGGCTGTGTAGAGAAATAAGAAAAAAATTGATTAAAATAATCTTCCTGATCGGCTAAAACAAAAATATCTTTCATTCGCTATCCTCCTCTTCAGTCATTTCCACCTCATTATCGCCATTTTTTGACTCAATATTAGAATCAGGTTTTTTCGAATTTTGCTCTTCTTCTTCCTCCTCTTCAGGAATCGGGACAACCGATAATAGTATTTCTTTAATATTATTAGAATCATCGGGATTATATATTACCCAGGGTATGCTTTCCGGAACCAGAAAATGGGAACGTATCGTATCAATATTTTCATTTTTTGAAAAATTCGTTAAAATGATACTAACCGGTGCTTGATTTAAACTTAACATATGATTAATAAAATAATTATTGTACTCAAACCCATCAATTTTATTGCAATCAAGGAGAAAAACATAACCTGATAGACCTTCGGAAAGCTGTTCGATGGAATCTAAAATCATTTGGTTCATTTCTGCACCAATAATTAATAATTCCAAACTTTTATGTAATTGAACATGAGCTAATTCAAGCTGACTCTTTCCTTGCATTTTCCCTTGGGTGTGGGACAATTCCCTAATAATTTTTGAACGGCCTCCATCTTCTGCCCCCAAAAACAACATCTTAATACTGGTTTCTTCTTCTATACCTATATTTTCTCTAAATCGTTCCAACTCTTCGCTATTCAACAGCATCTCTTTTAATCCGGAATCATTTTTCTGAAAAGTTTCCAACACCGCTTTTACCGGTTCTTCTATTTTCAGCGCATTTCCCTGTTTTAACTGTAGTAATATTTCTAAAGAACGATAATTGGTGTAAAAGGAGTTTTCCAACACATCATCGACAATAGTCAACTTCTCTAACAGCTTAAAAAAGCCATTAGATATATCAGGAAAACTCAATATCAAATCACCTATATTTTCCCCTCCAATAAGGCTATGTGGTGAGCATAATGCCTCATAAGATTTAAAATACTTTCTTCTGGTATCTTCTGCCCTAATTAATATTCCTATATTACTTAATTCAATATTACTTAAACAGCTATCGGGATGTGAAACCGTAAAACTATAATTCCCTTCGCGCCATAAATACATATGGAATATCGCTTCCTGTCCCCGTATTGTGCCTACCTGTGCGTCATCCAAATCACCATGATAGAAATAGATTTTTCCACTATTTGTCTTGGCAGTAATTTTTAAAACACCGGAACGATTTTCTCTGCCAATTTTATTAATAAGCGAAGCCACGGAAGTATTTTCAAGTTTACCTTTGGAAACTAATTTTTTAGGAATGGAATCAGCTGTTATCTTTTTTAATATAGTTCTTATATTATAAATTATTTCATCCGGGTCATAAGAAACATCAAATACCCATTTGGCGCCAAGATCATAAAATGCCAATCTACGGGTTGCATCAGCAGGAACATTATAAACAATCATATTTCCAGTACTTAATCGCTTAAAAAAGTTTATAATATTTTCTCTCGGCGCATTTAAAATGGTAAGATAATCAATTATTATCATTATAAAACCCTGGCCGGAAGAATCTCTTTCTAATTCACCAATAGTATCAATGTTAAGGGTTTCAATGCCCTCTTTCTTTAAAAAATTACTGAACAATTCGCTTCTACTATGATCATTATCCAGGATACAAACGCCATCAAGGTTCATAAAATATCCTTTTTAGTAAAAATAATTATAAATATTGACACAAACCGATGAAACTATTAAGCAATACAATGGAAATTACCTATATCTGATTTTAAATACAAGAATTTTGCAATGATTTTATATCCATTTCTTTTAAATGCTTAACATCTCAAAAGTCCGGGGACTTTTATGTCTTGCTTCTTTTGCAAATTTATTAAAATGTCAGATATTTTTAAATATAGAGGCAATCAGAAATTATGTCAAGTTTTTCAAATACATATCGAATATATGATATATAACAATACCAAAAGCTACTGAGACATTTAATGATTGCTTTATACCGTACATCGGAATTTCAATAGCGGCATCAGCGAGAGAAAGCACCTCCTGGGAAACACCATCCACTTCATTCCCCAGAACCAGGCATATGGGAAATTCATATGTATAATCAGTATATGCTATACTCCGTGAAGTATGCTCCAAAGCAACTATTTTTATACCTTGTTTTTTTATTGAATGTATTGTTGAGATCGGATTTTTTTTATATTCCCAGGGAACACTATCGGTTGCACCTAAAGCCGTTTTATCGATCTCTTTTCTTGGAGGTCTCGCCGTATAACCGCTAAGAAATAGTTTTGAAAGCCGTACACCATCACTAGTGCGAAAAATACTACCCACATTATGCATACTCCTAATATCCTCTATCAAAGCATAAATCGGCATTCTTTCCACCTTTTTAAGCGCTTCTAAATTAGGCTGGCGCTCAAATATCTCGTTAAAGGTTAATTTTCGTATATAGTTTGTCATAAAATATTACTTAAGTTTTAGTTTAACAACGGTTTCTATATGATACGTCTGTGGGAACATATCTATAGGTTGAATTTTTTCAATTTGATAATTCGAGCTTAATATTTTTAAATCCCTCGCCAGAGTAGTTGGATTACACGAGACATAAATAATTCTTTTCGGTTTTATTTCATTTATATGGCGTGTAACCTTTTCATGCATTCCGCTTCTTGGAGGATCAGTGATTAACACATCCGGCTTAGGAGCAGCATCCTGAAGCTTATAAAGTAAATCACCGGCAATAAAATCAATGTTTTTTACTTTATGTTCTTTAGCATTTTTATATGCATCTTCCACAGCGCTTTCCACTACTTCAAAACCGATTACTTTTTTTGCTTTTTTTGCAAGAAACAATCCAATGGTCCCCGTACCGGAATATAGATCCCACACAATCTCATTGGATTGCAAATTAGCAAATTTTAGAACAAATTCATATAGTTTTTCTGCCTGAAATGTATTAGTCTGAAAGAATGAATTTGCTGATATATTGAAATACATTCCCACTAGTTTTTCCTGAATAAAGGAATCCCCAGCTAATAATATTTCATATTCACCGATAGCTATCTGGGCTAATTTGCTGTTAATATTATTAACAACACCGGCTATCTGCGGAAATTTCTCCATTAGTTCATCAGCGAGAGGTTTTAGACTTTCCCTATCCTCAAAAGCAGTAATAATATTTACCATTATCTTGCCGTTATCAGAGCTTTCACGAAGCATTAGAAATCTTAAGAACCCTTTATGAGACCTAATACCGTACGGCTGGAGTTTTTTTTCTTTTGCATAATTGGATACATATAAAAGTATTTTGTTGGCTGTTTCGGACTGTAACATACAATTTTCAATATGTAATATTTTATCAAAAGTTCCCGGGACATGAAGCCCCAGCGCAAAATCTTTTGATATGTTCATATTTCCCAGCTCTTGTGGTAAAAGCCAGCGGTTATCCGAAAAAGAAAACTCCATTTTGTTTCGGTAAGCAAAAACGCTATCAGACTCTACAACCGGGGCAACTTCACAATATTCTATTCCTGCAAGACGTTCAATGGATTCCTGAACAATATCTCTTTTGAAATCTAATTGATTCTTATAACTCATATTTTGCCATGTACAACCGCCACAATAAGAAAAATAGGAACAATCGGATTCTATCCGGATTTTAGATGGCTGCACAATTGACAACAACCTGGCCTCTGCAAAGGATGGTTTTCTTTTAGTTATTCTTGCACTAACAATATCGCCGGGAATTGCATTTTTAATAAAAACAACATAATTATCTATACGTGCAACACCAAAACCGCCAAAGGCAAGCTTCTCAATCTTAAACTCATACTCATTGCCCCTTTTAACAGGATATTTACGATTATTCATGTAATTGACTCACAACTTTTATAATTGATTCTGAAAATGGATTATCATCAAACATTATTAAACCTCTTTGTACTGAATAGTTTAATATATGGGAAAACAAACGAATCTTCCGATAAATTTGGTAGTCAAAATTATTAGTATGAAGTGGAAATATAGATTTATTAGTTAGTAACGGATCAGCATTTTTCTCTATCAATCCACTCTTAACGGCTCTATCATACTCTACTGTTCCGGGTATAGGTGAAAAAGACGCTAAACGAATTTGTATCCCTAATTTATGCACAAAAATCATACTTGCAATTATTTCCTCCACAGATTGTTCCGGCAATCCCATTAAAACGTACGATTCCAGGTCCTTTGCTTTATATCCTGCTTTTACCAAATTCTCAACAGCTAATACGATATCATCGTTGGTCACTTTTGACTGCATATCATATCTACGATTTTCATTGGAAGTTTCAAAACTTAAGCGGACAGTTTTAAAAGAACTCCTATACATCAGATCTGCCATTTCATTATCAATATATTTTGCAAACAGTCCATTTGGAGAATGCAAGCGTATCGGCCAGCTTTTTTGGATTAATTTTTCCATAATAATCTTAATGTGGGTCTCTTTTTTAATGAAAAGCGCATCGTCATAAAAAGCGAAATCACGTATATTAAATTTATGGTAATGGGTCCCGAATTCTTCAATAACATTATCCGTTGATCTTTGCATGAATGGCATAGAAATTAATTTTTGAGCACAGAATGTACAATTATAGGGACAGCCGCGCGAAGTCATAATTACAAGATAATCCACCTGAGATAGAAGATCAAAAGCAGGAAACGGATAGTCATCTATTGATTTGGGGATTTGAGATAAATCTATCTCAAAGTTGAGTATTTTAGCAAGAATATTTAACACTTGCAGTTCGCCGGGTCCTTTTACCAGATAGTCAGGCCTAATGACATTATTTGCATGTTCCGGTAATAAAGAGGCATAAACTCCACCAAGAATAATCGGCGTATCCGGTAGTATTTTTCTAATTAATTCAACCGTTCTCTTAACACCCGGATACCAATAAGTCATAATAGATGTCACAAGAATAGCATCAACATCCTTATATTTTTTTACCTGTTCTTCGAAATCTGCTTCGTTGATGCCATATCGGGAATAATATCGTGGTATATGCTTAAGTATACCTGGTTTCTCAATTATTGTCCGGTCATATTTCCCGGTACCATACTTTTTCCCCCTTATCCCTTTTCGTACTAAAATGGATTTCTCAAGGCAGTCAATTAAATATACATTAAAATTAAATTTACGTAAAAATGATGCAATATAGAGTAATCCTAACGGTTTACTCCAAAGATCATAAGCGGTAAAATCATATATCCATGGATTAATTAAAAGTATTTTTTTCATTTAATTTAGAAGATGGAGTAAGAATAATATTTTGTTTAGGAAAAAATTATCCGATTGCGGTAGCAGTTTTTGTTTTTTCCGTTTTCTTTTTTAATGCTGTTTTTTTCTCTTTTGATTTAACCGGCTTCTTATCAGCCGGGTATTGTTTATCGACATGGATCGAATATTTCTTACCATCCAAATTATAACGATTCATAATCTCAACCCATTCATCCAACTCTTCTTTTACAAATCTTATTATTCCTTTTTCAGAATTGAAATAGCATGGTATTTCATTATTAAACGCTTTTTTTGTTATATCATATGGCTTATCAAAATTTAAATACTTTGCAGCCAAACCAGCATTCCATTTTATTAAATTTCTGTCCTTAATTGACCGTTTATAATCCCAGTCTTTTATTAACTTCTCTCTTAACCATCCTGGATTAATCTTATATATTTTATCCAGTTTTGATTTATATCCTTTACCCTGCTTATAAGCTAAAAGTGCTTTGGCAAATTTAGGAGATAATGAATCAGGGTCAATATCATCAATGCGGTTTAACACACTTTCTGCCATTTTGAAGTTGTTTACCTGTATATAGGCATTAGACAAAGAACATAAATTATCAACATTGCTTTCGTATTCCGTAAATTTTTCTAAATATTTCAAAGCCTGATCATGTTTTTTTAATTTACTATAAGCTGTTGCCATATATTTATTAATCAAGGGGTGCTCGGGCTTTAATGCTAATGCAAATTTCAAGTCTTCTAAAGCATTTGACCAAAATTCACCGTAAATTTTATTCACACCGCGGTTTAGGTGCACAAAAAACTTAACAGTATCATTTAAGGGATCATATTCGTATTCATTATAATATAAATCCAAACTTCTGGCCGAAATCATTCGTGATTTACCACTTGAACGTTTATTATTATTATATTCCCGATTTATTTTCGTGAAAAATTCGCTTAATTTTTGCAACACTTCACTTTCATTTACAAGAACAACCCTCACTGAAATTGAATCATCTTCCAACCTAAACTTACCCCGTGCTTCAGTAAAAATATGATTCATAAAATCATTTGCCATATTACGTGGGGAGGCGATTTTTAAAGGAATATAGCCTCGTCCATATTCTGAATCAGAGCAATACGAATAATTAACGGTGAATTTATTTTCATTGTAAGACCATTTTTTTAAATATGCAGATAAAATATAAAGATTTATCGCTTCCATTTACACTCCTTCAATTTCGAGGATTTTTTTATAATTATAGATACAATTTATGGCTGCTTTAATCCAACATTAATAAATAAAATGAGGAAGTATGCTTATCAAGATCAATAATAATCTAAAAGGTAGTAAAAAACACAAATGTATTAAAAAAATAATAGGAATATTATTATAGACCAACATTATTAATACGTATGGAAATCCTGATATCAATCATAATTGGCAGTTCGAATATCAACTTAAAGATAATATTCTTTTATGTCAAGGTTTTTATTATTCTCCTAATTGAATATCTCTTCCACTTTTCATGAATAATATATGGAAACTCTATTAGGTTTCCTGTATTGACACAGCGGTATTGCTTATTTCAGCAAAGGATCCAATTCGTAAAATAGTTTCTTATTTGTTAATATAAATATGGAAATCACCTCTAACTTGTTTGTTTCTAATATGTTAAAGAAGGATATTCATCGTCAATTAGTAATTTTTTGCTTCTTCTTCATGACGCAAAACACGCAGTCCACCTAAAGCGAGAGCTTTCATCTCCTGTTCTCCCGGAATTATCATCACCGGAGCAAGAAAACTAACGCTATTTTTTATAGTATCTACAAACTTATTACTTTTTGCCAATCCGCCGGTTAAAATAATTCCGTCAATATCACCAACAAGAACAGCAGCTGCCGCCCCGATCTCCTTGGCAATCTGATAGGCCATTGCATTAAAAATGAGTTCTGCTTTATTATCGCCCTTTATAACTCTTTTCTCTACCTCTCGCAGATCATGCGTACCAAGATAAGCAACCATACCACCATGACCTTTAATCAGTTTTTTCATATCCGGAAGCGTATATCCGCCTGAATAACAAGCCTTCACTAAATCACCAACAGGAACAGCGCCGCTGCGCTCAGGACTAAATGGACCATCACCATCAAGTCCGTTATTTACGTCAATTACACGTCCTTTTTTATGAACGCCGATTGTTACGCCTCCACCCATGTGGCATACGATAAAGTTACAATCAAAATAAGATTTACTAAGTTTTCCGGCAACTTCCCGGGAAACTGCCTTTTGATTAAGAGCGTGAAATATACTTTTTCTTTGAATTAACGGCATACCTGATATACGAGCTACCGACTGTAATTCATCTACTACAACAGGGTCTACAATAAAAGAAGGACAGGCGATTGCTTTCCCGATGGCATATGCGATTAATCCCCCACAATTAGAAGGATGATCTCCTTGTATTCCGCGTTTAAGATCGGCAATCATTTGTTCATTAACATGATAAGTGCCCCCTTCAATCGGTCGTAACAAGCCTCCTCTGCCTACAATAGCATCTAATTTCTCTATGGATATTTTTTTCTCTCTTAAAGTCCTGACAATTATTTCCATGCGATAAAGATCCTGATCTGAAGCTCTATTGAATCGTGCCAGCTCTTCTATTTTATGTG
>JAUVIB010000242.1 GCA_030592985.1 Calditrichaceae bacterium
ATGTATTACAGGGGTTAAGCACGCTGAAAATATTTGGTAAAAGTGATCCGAAAACAGTCGGCATTTCCGAAATTAGTAATCAATTCCGTAAAATAACCATGAAAGTTTTACGAATTGCTTTTGTTTCCGCCCTGGTTTTGGAGCTGGCTGCGACCTTAAGTGTGGCGATTATCGCCGTAGAAATTGGTATCCGGCTGTTATATGATAAAATAAGTTTTGAAACGGCGCTATTTATTTTAATATTGGCTCCGGAATTTTACCAGCCGTTGCGCCAGTTGGGAGCCCGCTTTCATGCCGGTATGGAAGGAGTAAGCGCTGCCCAGAGAATCTTTGAAATTTTCCATACAAAACCTCCAACTACTTCTAACGGGTCTGCTGATAGTAAAGTAAAAAAATCTGATATTGTATTTGAAGATGTGCGTTATACTTATGCCGACGGTGAACCCTTAATTCTTGATAATATCTCTTTTCATCTGCATCCCGGAAAAGTGAATTTTTTGGTGGGAAAAAGTGGTGCAGGAAAATCAACCATTGCTGCTCTGCTTGCCGGATTTATTCGACCACAATCGGGTGAAATCTATCTAAATTCAATTCCGATTGCGCAATACGGTGAAGAAAATTTAAGAAATCACATGGCTTATTTAATACAGAATCCCTATATGTTTCACCGCTCTGTGCATGATAATTTAATAATTGCCAATTCAAAGGCGAAAATTGATACGATCTACCATGCCATGAAAACGGTACAGCTGCATGATTATATACTATCTTTACCGCAAGGCTATCAAACGATTATTGGAGAGCAGGGTGAAAGGTTTAGCGGTGGACAAATTCAGAGATTGGCGCTGGCCAGAGTAATATTGCGAAATGCATCTATCATGATTCTCGATGAACCGACATCAAATCTGGATTCATTGGTAGAGCGCCGTATCATGAAATCCATCAGAAGATTAGCTGAGGATAAAACAATACTTTTAATTACACACCGTTTATCCATTGTTAATAAAGATGACCATGTAATTTACCTTGATAAGGGGAGAATCAAGCGGCTATTAAAAAATTGAAATTTTTATAAGGCTGACAGCAGGATAAAATTGAATACATTATTTAAAATATTAAAACAGGCGTTACTTTATAATAACTGGATGGCTCTTTCGGCTTTACTGGGCTTTTTGACCATCGGAAGCGGTATTGGTTTGATTATGACTTCGGCCTATATTATTGCAAAAGCGGCGCTGCATCCATCTATCACAGAAATTCAGGTTGCCATTGTTGGTGTGCGATTTTTCGGTATTACCCGAGGAATATTTCGTTATTTTGAGCGCCTGGTTTCTCATGATACAACTTTCCGTCTGTTAGCCCGATTTCGGATATGGTTTTATGAGAAATTAGAACCGTTGGCGCCCGCCCGTCTTCAGCAGTATAAAAGCGCCGATCTGCACAATCGAATCGTTTCTGATGTTGAAACTTTGGAACATATTTTTACCCGTGTGATTTATCCGCCATTGGTTGCTTTGTTAATCAGTTTGTTGATGTTTGTTCTGCTCGCCCAATTTTCAATTTATCTCGGGCTAATTGTAATTATATTTCACATTCTTGCCGGTATCGTTGTTCCCCTGGCAAGCAGGCCTTTTAGTAAAGGTGTTGGTGGGGAGCTGGTGCATATCCGCAATCAAATTAACATTATGGTAGTCGAAGGGATTCAGGGAATAACGGAATTAATTCTTTTAAATTATGCCGAAACTCATCAGAAAAAACTGCTGCAGTTACAAAATCGATATTTGGAATTGGAGCGAAAATCAACTTTTATATCTCATTTAAATGAAACATTGATTGGTATACTAACTTCGGCCGCTGTATTGCTAACACTTATCAAAGGAATATCTCTGGTAAATGTATCTTTATTGGATGGTGTTTATCTACCGGTTATCGTTCTTGGAGTGATGGCTTCTTTTGAAGCTATTATTAATCTTCCGGCGGTTTTTCATCAAACAGAAAAAAGTATTGAATCGGGAAAACGTCTTTATGATATTATTGACGCCGAGCCGCAGGTAAAAGATAAAGTGAGTAAAAAGATAAATATTAAACAGTATGATGTCCATTTCAAGAATCTGGTATTTACTTATCCGGAAAGTTCTGTAATCGCTTTGAATGATCTTTCTTTCTTTATACCCGAAAAAAGTAATGCAGCAATTATCGGAGCGAGCGGTGCCGGTAAAACAACAATTTTTAATTTATTATTGCGCTTCTATGAGTTTTCACAAGGAGAAATTACGATTGGCGGGCAGGATATCCGTCTGATGCCTCAGGATGAAGTACGACAATTATTCGGTGTTGTGTCTCAGCAGACCTATTTGTTTAACGGAACGGTGAAAGAGAATCTCTTGCTTGCCTGCAGCGATGCTGAGGATGAGGATCTTATATATGTTTTAGAATCCGCAGAATTGTGGGATACCGTAAGGCAGCTGCCAAATGGTATTAATACCTATATAGGGGATCAGGGGCTGCGGCTGAGCGGCGGTGAAAGGCAACGTTTATCAATTGCCAGAGCCCTGTTAAAAAATGCTCCGATTCTTCTTTTTGATGAGGCCGCTTCAAGTTTGGATATAAATACAGAGAAAAAAATTCTGCAAACTTTTTGGAATATTTCCAGGGATAAAACAGCGATAATCATTTCCCATCGCCTGGATGATTTTGAAAATATCGATCAGGTAATTCGACTTTGATATACTTGTTCATAAATTACACGAATTTGCGCGAAAAAATGTGATCCTTCGGTAGTTTGGGAGTTTGGAATGAATTGACTGTGTCAATTCAGCATCGACAAAATCGATGCACTCCAAAAATAGCATTATCGCCCAAGCCACTGCGGGATTACGAAAAAATTGTAATAATACTTGAATTTCTTACTTTATGCAGTTATATTATACCACAAAGGTAATATATTACTAAAATAGTAAAGTATAATAATGTTATGAATTTCTTAATTAATCGGGAATATGATATAGCCATACGAATTTGTGCATTTCTTGCTTCTTATTATGGCAAAGATCCGATTCCATTGTCAAAAATTTCAAAATATTTATATATTTCCCGTCCGTTCGCCTCCAAGATAGTTCATCAATTAGTAAAAAGTAAAATATTAGGTTCATCACAAGGGCGATATGGTGGTATTTTTTTATCTAATGATCCGCGTGAACTATCGGTGTATGATGTCCTTAAGGCGCTTAATTTTAAAATGGCCGTTAATGAGTGCCTGATTAATCCGACTATTTGTCCTTTAAATGAGAATTGTAAAATACATTTGTTTTTTGGGGACCAGGAAAAGATTTTAATTGAAAATTTTCAAAATAAAATGATTATTGATTTAGCATTTAGTAAACGGGATTTAAACAAATAATTAATTAGGAAGGAGGCAGTATGAGTGCATTAATCCTTGCGCGATGGCAATTTGGTATCGTAACAGTATATCATTTTTTCTTTGTACCTTTAACCTTGGGATTGTCAATTTTTGTTGCTGTATTGGAAACCATGTATGTACGTACAGGCGATGAAAAATATAAACAGATGACCAAGTTCTGGGGTAAACTGTTTTTAATTAATTTTGCCATTGGGGTGGCAACCGGGCTTGTTCAGGAATTTCAGTTCGGTATGAATTGGTCTGAATATTCACGGTTTATGGGAGATATTTTTGGTGTCCCGCTGGCTATTGAGGCATTGCTTGCTTTTTTTCTTGAATCAACCTTTCTTGGTTTATGGATATTCGGGTGGGATAAACTCTCCAAAAAAATGCATGCGTTTACCATCTGGATGGTAGCAATCGGCTCAAATTTATCCGCATTCTGGATTTTGGTGGCTAACTCTTTTATGCAGGAACCGGTTGGTTATGTTTTGCGGAACGGCAGGGCGGAGATGGTTGATTTTTTTGCTTTGGTGACCAATCCGCATGTATGGGTTCAGGTTCCACATGTGGTAAGCGGTGGCATTACTGCTGCGGCCTTTTTTGTTATCGGCATCAGTGTGTATCAGCTTTTTATAAAGAAGACCAAATCAAAAGAAGTGTTTGAACGTTCTTTAAAATTCGGAGTTATCTACGGCTTTATCGGTACAATAATAGTATTAATGGGTGGACATTCCCAAATGCAGCATATGGTAAAAATACAGCCCATGAAAGTCGCGGCGGCCGAAGCATTATGGGAAACGGAAGAGAGTGCAGGTTTATCCCTCTTAACCATCGGCAATGAAAGTGAGCTGCGGGATGTTTTTGCTATTAAAATTCCATCTTTGCTCTCCCTCTTAGCCTATAATTCTTTTGATGGAGAAGTAAAAGGCCTTAAAAATCTGCAAAAAGAGTATGAAGAAAAATACGGACCGGGAGACTATATCCCACCGGTGGCTTTTACTTATTGGATGTTTAGAACGATGGTTGGTGCCGGAACATTGATGTTTTTTATTATTTTAATAGCTTTATACTATGTCCTGAAAGATCGCTATGATTTTAAACCGTGGATGGTTAAATTGATGTTTTGGTCTATCGCTCTTCCATATATTGCCAACAGTTCCGGCTGGTTACTTGCAGAGGTTGGCCGGCAGCCATGGGCTGTATTCGGTTTAATGAAGGTTGACGCCGCTGTATCCAATGTGGTAACGCCGGCAGAAGTATTGATTACCGTGATTGGTTTTACTCTTCTTTATGCGGCGTTAATGGTAGCGGATGTTTATTTGATGAAAAAATATGCCGCTGCAGATATTGAGGTCATAGAAAATCAGGGAAAGGAGGCCTAAAATGGATTTAAATATAATATGGTTTATATTGATTACCGTACTGTTTATCGGTTATTTCTTTTTAGAAGGATTTGATTACGGCGTTGGTATTTTGCTCCCTTTTTTGGGGAAAGATGATAAAAGCAGGCGTATGATTATCAATACGATCGGGCCGCATTGGGATGGCAATGAAGTATGGCTGTTGACAGCCGGTGGCGCTATTTTTGCGGCTTTCCCCAATTGGTATGCTACGATGTTCAGCGGATTTTATCTGGCGTTATTTTTAATGCTGATAGGATTGATCGTACGGGCAATGGCCTTTGAATTCCGCAGTAAAGATGAAAATCCGTTATGGAGAAATATGTGGGATTGGGCAATTTTTACAGGAAGTTTTATCCCGGCTTTATTATGGGGAGTTGCGCTCGCTAATATTGTAAAAGGCGTTCCCATTGATCAGAATATGAATTATACCGGAGGATTTTGGAATTTACTGAATCCTTTTGCTCTTGTCGCCGGTTTAGCTTCCGTATCGCTGTTTACGCTTCATGGAGCAATTTTTCTGAGTCTAAAATTAAGCGGAAGTTTAAAGGAGACAGTAGAAAAAGTAGCCAAGAAGATATGGATCGTTTCTGTCTTCTTTCTTTTTATTTTTGTGGTTTATAGTTATTTTGTCACGGATATATTTACCCGTCTTGGCGTCAATCCGGGTATTGTCCCTGTTTTTGCGGGACTTACTATTCTCAGTGTCTATTTTATGCTTAAAAAAAATGCAATGGGATGGGCTTTTATCATGACTTCTCTGACAATTGTTTTTTCTACGATTACTTTATTTATGGGGCTTTTCCC
>JAUVIB010000020.1 GCA_030592985.1 Calditrichaceae bacterium
AAAATGGAGAAGATAATGCCATTGATGTGGCGGATGTAAAACTTTATTCCAAAGCGTTAACCGATGAGGAAATTGCTGAACTCGGAGGATACGGACATCCTGAAATAGACACGGAAATTAATCCTTACCTACAAACGCCAACGGATACATCAATCTATATTTGCTGGAACGCCTATCCGGGTGAAGAAGCTGTTGTGGAATATGGAACAAGTGAGTCCCTAGGCAATTCTACAATAGGCACAGTGTATGTTTTTCCTGATTCAACTCGCTGGTGGCATTCGGTAAAACTGACAGGATTAACAGCGAATACAACCTATTATTATAAGGCGAAAACAGGTGACTATGAATCAGAGCTATATAGATTTACGACGCAGCTTGCACCTGGAAGTAATAACGGACATGTCCGTTTTATCATTGTGGGAGATAATCAGCGCGTAGAAGATACGAAGTTTGACGAGATTGTTGAAAATATTCAGCAAACAGTAACAAATTTATACGGATCTTCCGGTATTGACAGTATTGATCTTTTAATTAATGTGGGAGATATTGTTAATGACGGAAGAGTGCTTCAGGAGTTTGATCGAGAATTTTTTAAACCGCTCGAACCGATATCGCCCTTTATTCCTACTATGGTAAGCATTGGTAATCATGAAAGGGAAGCGGATCATTATTATCAGTATATGAAATATGAAGATTTCGCCGGGGCGGAAGGTGAACCTTATTATTCCTATAAAATCGGCCGAATCTGTTTTATTGCGCTTAATACGAATAAAAGTAGTGATATGGATCTTGATTATGATTTTAATTACCGCAATTTAACGCAGATAGATTGGTTGAATACGGTTTTAAACGAAGCGCAAAATAATGATGACATCGATTGGATTTTTACATATTTTCATCATCCCGGACATACTGAAATCTCTCCTCCCAGTGCTAGACTTTATGTGCAGGCTCAGGTTCTTCCGACTCTTGCCAAATACAGTAAGGCGGAGATGGCCATTTATGGTCATGCCCATGATTATGAACGAGGCGCTTTACCGGATGGGAATCTTCGTTTAATGCTTGTAGGTGGAAGCGGATCATATTTAGAACGTTGGGGTGATTTTACTAATATTAATTATCCTGAAATACAAAAAACTTTTGATCATTATTGTTATTTGCTTATCGACATTGATGTGGTAAATGAAAGTTATACAGGGAAAGCTTATAGTCTTGGTCATGATAATAAACGACTTGCAAATGTAATGATAGATTCTTTTTACCGCGATAAAAACGCTCCTCCTCCGGCAAAACCGGGCCTTGTTTCACCCGATTCGGGTGTGTACATTAAACCAATTTTTTGGGTTGTGGTCGAGGATTTGATCAAAGAATACGACATCATGAGTTCTCAATTACAGGTATCGGATAAGAAAGGTGACTACCGCTATCCTAAAGTGGATAAAATCCAGGATTTTGAGGATATTTATAAAGATTCCGGATCGCCTAATTATACGCCCATCGATGTGAATGACGGGATAGAACTAAATAAATTCTTAATAACGGGTACTAGTCTCGTTCAGGATAAAACCTACTGGTGGCGAATACGGTACCGTGATAAAAATCTGCAGTGGTCGGAATGGTCAGATGAATGGTCCTTTACAAATGGTGATCCATCAGTTATTTCAGACCCGTCAGTACCGATTGTGAAAGAGACTAAGCTATATGAAAATTATCCAAATCCATTTAATCCTGTAACGAACATTAAGTTTTCTATTAAAAAGCCGGGAAATGTTTCCTTGAAGATATATTCAATTGACGGTCGATTAGTGAAAACATTGATTAATAATGAAATGTCAAGTGGGGAATTTGAGATACGCTGGGAGGGTACCGATAATAATAATATTCCTGTTCCGTCAGGGGCGTATCTGTATAGAATTGAAGCGCCAAATTATGTTAAAACATTAAAGGCCCTATTAATTAAATAACTTTCTTGATTGTAACCTAAGCAAGTATCTGTATCGTATTTGTGGATATTTGCTTTTTCTATTTAAACCCGCCTTTTATTATTTGATTTAAAATATTTGAAACTTTAATTTACTTTTATGAGATAATGTGATTATGATTCCTCTAATATATATCAATTTAAAGGTTTTAACATGGAAAAATTATTTTTAATTGATGGTTCTGCTCTTTATTACCGCAGCTATTTTGCTTTTATCCGTAATCCGCTTATTAACACCAAGGGAGAAGATACATCCATTACTTTTGGGTTCCTCAATTCTCTTGTTAGAATAATTGAGGATGAAAAACCGGAGTACATCGCGGTTATATTTGACACCAAAGAGCCTACCTTCCGCCATAAAATGTACGAAGAATATAAAGCAACCCGTGAAAAAATGCCGGAAGAGATGTCCTCGCAGTTACCTCGTCTGATTGACACCTTGAATAAATTAGATTTTCTCCAATTAGAGAAGGAAGGATTTGAAGCGGATGATATTATCGGTACTTTAACGACCCGCTTTGCATCAGATAAACTGGATGTATTTATCGTTTCCAGCGATAAAGATATGGCGCAATTGGTAAATGAACATGTATTTATTTACACGCCTGCCAAAGGTAATGCCCAGCCCGAAATATTAGGAGAAAATGAGATTAAGCAAAAAATGGGAATAGACCCCGGACAGGTTGTTGACTGGCTTGGCTTAATGGGAGATAGTTCCGATAATATCCCCGGCGTTCCTAAAGTTGGAAAAGTGACGGCAACAAAGTTGTTAAATCAATTTTCAAGTATGGATAATATTTATGAGAATATTGAAGAAGTTGGAAAGCCGGCCATTAAGAAAAGTTTAATTGAGAATAAAGATAAAGCTTATCTTTCTCAAAAATTAGCTACCATAGAAATCGATATGCCTGTAGAATATAATTTGGACGAAATGAAATTTAAGATATGGGATTTGAAAGTAGTTAACGAACTTTTAAAAGAATTGGAGTTTCGCCGCCTGCTTGATCGTATGAATGTTTTTGTACAAAAAGCGGGTGTCGTAGATATGTTTGATACACACACAAAAAAAGCGGTAAGATATGAATTGATCGACTCCATGGGGAAATTTAATGAATTTCTGGGTAAGCTGCAGAGAAAAGACCGTTTTGTGTTTGATTTAGAAACAGATTCCTTAGATATTCTAAATGCAGAAATTGCCGGAATCGCATTTTCATGGAAAAGCGGTGAAGGGTATTATATTCCCATACACCATCCGGATATTTCTCTAAATAAAACACAGGTTTATGAAGCCTTAAAACCGATTTTTGAGGATGCAGCAATAAAAAAAATCGCTCAGAATATTAAGTTTGACGCGGGTATTCTCGAACAACACGGTTTTACGATTAACGGGTTATATTTTGATACCATGATAGCGGCTTATCTTCTCAATCCAAGCGACCAGGTGAAATTAGATAAACTCTCGGAGAAATACCTCGATTACGAAATGATTCATATTGAAGAATTAATTGGCAGTGGAAAAAAACAAAAACAAATGACCAATATTCCCGCAACGGATGTTGTGGATTATGCGGCGGAGGATGCTGATATAACCTGGCAATTATACCGCATATTTAAACCACAGTTAAAAGAATTAAATTTAGAGGATCTATTTTATAAATTAGAAATGCCGCTCGTTCGGGTTATTATGTCCATGGAAAATTACGGTGTTAAAGTTGATGTGGAACTATTAAAAAAATTATCAAAGGAAATTACTATTGTGGTTGATCAATTAGAAAAAGACATTTATGAGCAAGCGGAAGAAGAGTTTAATATCAAGTCTCCCCAGCAATTAGGTTTTATTCTTTTTCAGAATTTAAAAATCCACGAACAGTTGGGTTATAGAAAACCGAAAAAAACAAAAACAGGTCAATTCTCAACATCCGAAAAGACATTGGAACGATATAGTGAACATCCGATTATCAATAATATTTTAAAAAACAGAAAATTGACCAAATTACAAAATACCTATCTTGACGCCATTCCGCAATTGGTAAATTCCAAAACGGGCAAGGTTCATACCTCTTTTAATCAGACCGTAGCAGCAACCGGACGGCTTTCCAGCAGCAATCCAAATTTTCAAAATATTCCCATCCGTACGGAAATCGGCAGGAAAATCCGCAAAGCTTTTGTACCATCGAAAGAAAACCATCTTATCCTAAGCGCTGATTATTCTCAGATTGAATTGCGAATTATGGCTCACCTTTCAGGGGATGAGGCAATGAAGGCGGCTTTCAATAATAATCTCGATATCCATACGGCTACAGCGGCGCTGATATTTGCTGTTGAGGTGGAAGATGTTGATGCTGAAATGCGCCGTAAAGCTAAAGAGATTAATTTCGGTATTATTTATGGAATGAGCCGCTACGGTTTGGCGGATCGCTTGCATATTGATGTGATGGAAGCTCAGGCTTTTATTGATAATTACATGGCGACCTATCCGGGGATAGAAAGATTTATGAAAAATATTATTGAATCGGCAAATAAAAAAGGATATGTGGAAACAATAATGCATCGCCGCCGCTATGTTCCAGAGCTTAAAAATAGTAATCACCAGATTAGAGAATTCGGTGAGCGGACGGCCATAAATACTCCCATCCAGGGTTCAGCGGCTGATTTGATCAAATTAGCTATGATTGAAATCCACGAAATGATAAAAAGTGAAAAGATTCCGACACAAATGATTTTGCAAGTGCATGATGAATTAGTTTTTGAAGTAGAAAAAAGTGTGGTTAATACTTTTAAAGAAAAGATAAAAAAAATTATGGAAAACGCTTTACCCCTTTCAGTACCTTTGGTCGTGGATATCGGGGAAGGGAAAAATTGGTTAGAAGCACATTAAAAGGGAATAGCTGTCAGAAAGTGTATCCGTGTAAACAAAGTATTTTTCTCTACAAATCAATGGGTCCAATGAGGAATTTTATTCCGGAAAGGATTTCTTTCATTATTTCATTATTCACTATACCTATTTTTTCAGAAAGATCAGTTTTGTTGACAGTATAAAGCTGAGTAATATTTACAATACTTTTTTTCGGAAGATTAGCTTCACCTTTTTTTAATATGATATTGCCTGGCGATAACCCTCTTTTTAAATTTGAAGTTAGAGAACATACAACGACTGTATTAATATTACTGGTATTAAAAAATTGTTTTGAATAACAATATGTGGGTGGCGGTATCCCGGTTCCGAACCACTTGGTTCTGCAAGATCAATCCAATATATTTCTCCCTGCTTAATTACCATTGCTCTATCTCAATGTTTTCAATATGCTTTTTTTTCATCTTGCGCTGAATATTAAGTTCTTCGGGATCAGGATGATCATTAAAAGCATGGTTAATTCGAGAGAGCAAATCTTTGGCCTCTTTTTTATTAATTAAATCCTGAACAGCCATAGTAAATAATTTACTCCTTGAGATATTGAGGTCTTTTGATATTCTATTTACTTTTTCAAATAATTCACTATTGATGGAAATAACTGTTTTAATACTGGCAGTCATTGAACTTCCCTTAAGTTAATAATTCATTGAATACTTAGAGTATAACCTCTGGTAATACCAATGTCAATACCAATCTAAATATCTGGTATTATCAAATTCAGAACTTCTGACACGCTCTTGATAAAGCAATAAATAAGGGGTATTGTTTTGCAATTTGAATTGTTCTACTTTGAAAGCATTTGGAATACGGTGCTTTTAGAATTCTCTTCTGAAAAAAATGGAAGAATTCCATTTTTAAATATAATTGATATGCTTCATTCTTTTTAAGGAACAAACAAAAAAAAGGTCTATAAAATTGTGATAGTATGATTTGCGATAAGCCTATAGTTCTGAGCCTGTATATTTTTTAATCAGATTTGACTGTTGTGAAAATTAAAATTCGAAAATACTTCCTTCCCTGGCCATCAATAAATCCATATCCGACCCGGATTCTTTGACAATTTTTTGAGCGTCATCATGAAGAGTATCAAGATATTCATCGTCATGCATGGGATCATGGTGAAATAGGATTAATTGGTTTACATTAGCTTTTAAACCCAAATTAACCGTATAGTCATAGGGTGAATGTCCCCAGGTTACCCTGTTTTTATATTCTTCCGGAGTATATTGTGCATCATGAACTAAAACGGTAGCATCTTTTATAAAATCAATAAGTTTTTCAGTCCCATTTTCACCGATATATAATTCCTTAGAATTTTTATCTACTGCGGTAAAAGGTTCATTATCGCTGATATATACAATGCTGCGATCATCAAAGTGAAGTTTATAGCCTAAAGCATATCCCGGATGATTAATAAATATCGTATCCACTTTTATACCGTCAATCTCATAACTTCCTTCTGATAACGGTTTAAAGTTTAATTTTGATCCCATATCTTTTAACTCGATAGGGAAGTTTATAGGATTCATTTGTTCAGCGATGGTTGTCGCTAAATCTTTTTCCGGATCTTCAGCGCCGTAAAAAGTGAAGTTGTTACCGGGTATTAAGGCCGGCACAAAAAATGGGATACCCTGAATATGATCCCAATGAAGGTGACTGATCAAAATACTTGCATGAATCCCTGTTCCCTGTTTCATTAATTCATTACCGAGCGCCCTGATTCCCGAACCGGCATCCAGAATAAATAATTTATCTTTATAGCGTAATTCAGAACAGGAGGTATTTCCGCCATATTTAATAGTTGTCGGTCCCGGAGTAGGAATGGAGCCGCGAACACCCCAAAATTTTATTGTTGCCATAACTTTCCCCTTCTATAGATATTCTTTTATAATAGCAAGAAGTTCTGAGCTTTTCACTGGCTTAGTGATGTATTTTTTTGCCCCCAATGCTATAGACTTTTTCATTTCCGGAGGGAAAATTTTACCGGAGAGTACAATAACAGGAATCGAATTTATCCCGCTGGTATCTTTAATTTTTTTAAGAAGAGTAAGGCCATCCATATACGGCATCATTATATCTAATAATATGATTTTAGGTTTTTTTTCAATGATGGTATCAATCGCTTCTCTCGGATCGGATAAAGTTTCTGTTTGATAGCCATGATGAGCAAAATATTCTGTAACTATATCCAGATGAGATTGGTTGTCATCAATAACAAGAATATCTGTCTGCAATTGAGCTTCCCCTTCCTGTTTTTTTGTTTGTTTTAAGATTATAAATATAAGTAATAAGTGGATGTGATACCAGTCACAAGATCATTTTCTGTAAATTCTCATTTCTTTCTGCAATGCATCGATTTTACGTCTAATTCCTGTTAATTCTGAAGTATAGTGTAATACTGTTTCAATCGACTTACTTTCCACTTTAATAATAGCGCTCAACTCCTGTGATTGTTTTTGTAATTGCCATATTTCCAATTGATAGATACAATCTCTTGAAAACTTTTCAGGATTTGCTGTTTTAAAAAGAGCTGCATCGCTTATTATTTGAGTAAGCCTCTCTTTATGCTGAAAATTTTCAATCATCTTACTAATATTAATATTACCTGTTTCTTCAAACTCTTCAATCATATATTCATAAAGAGTAATAAAATCATCATTTTCAAAAAGCTCATGTCGAACAGTTTCAATGATCATATTTCGGATATCTTTTGATTGACTTATCAATAATTTAATCAGCCCCTCTTCGGCTTTAAACTGTCCCGTATATATCCCGGAGAATTCAGTAGAATCCTTTATCGGTTCTTCCTTTGATATAGTGTTCTGTCGATTTCTTTTTAAGCGAGCTCTTTTATAACGATTGTATTGATCAATAATCAAACCTTCATTAATCTGTAAACGATCTGCTAATAAATGCAAATAAAGCCCGGTTTTGACCGCATCCGGTTGATTGATAAGGTTAGCCAATACTTCGTTAATAAAGGAATTTTTTTTATCAAGCGATGGATTCTCATTGACTCCAAAAAAACTATTAATTTCAAAATTGAGAGGCTGCTCCTTTTTAGAAAGTAAGGCATGATAGGCTGATATACTATTTTTCAAAATAAAAGTATCGGGATCATCATTTTCAGGAAGTGGAATAATGAAGGCGTTTAGGTTGTTATTTTCCAATATATAAGCATTTCTGATAGCAGCTTTAACGCCGGCAGGATCACCATCATAGGAAATATAAACATTTTTAGTATACCGCCGTAACAACTTTGCCTGGTTATCGGTTAATGCTGTTCCGCTACTGGCAACAACATTTTTAATACCGGATTCAAAAAGACGCAGTAAATCAAAATAACCTTCTACAACAATGGCATAATCATTTTGACGAATAGCATGAATGGCAAGGTGTAATCCATAAAGAATTTGACCTTTTTTATATACAGGACTCTCCGGACTGTTTAAATATTTGGGCTGTTGTTCGTCGCGCAGTTTACGTCCGCCAAAGCCGATAATTTTCCCTGTGTTGTTCATAAAAGGGAACATTACCCGGTAACGAAACTTGGAATAAAATCCCGTTTCATTTTTTTTGTTTTGAATTAATCCAAGTTTTTGAGCTTCATTTAAGTCGACATTCTCTTGTTTTAAAAATAACAGGAGTTTATCATAAGAGTCGGGGGCGAAACCAAGCCGAAAGGATTGAATGGTTTCTAAAGAAAGGTGGCGATCTTTAAAATAGTTCAGTTTTGTTTTATTTTGAGGCTTATGGAGCATTTCCTCTAAAAACCGACAGGCTTTTTCATTTATATCATATAGTTTTTGGAAATAATTTTCCGCTTCTTCATCTTTCTCTTCAAAGGCAATTTCTATACCCGAAAAATCTGCAGCCTGTTTTAAAGATTCAGGAAACGAAAGATGTTCATATTCCATGATGAAACTAAAAACATTACCCCCTTTTCCACAGCCAAAGCAGTGAAATATCTGTTTTTCGGGATTAATTTTAAATGACGGAGTTTTTTCCGAATGAAAAGGGCATAGTGCTTTAAAGTTTTGCCCGTCTTTCTGCAAAGTTAGATATTGTGAAATATAGTGAACGATATTAGTTGACGAGCGTATTTCATCAATCTTTTCTTCTGGTATTTTACTTAGAGCCATAATCTCTTTTCTTGACAGGTAAATTCTATTTAGTTAGATTACAAAAATAAATAAATAAATACTAAAATACAATCGATAGTTCATAATATTAAAAAAAATATTAATAGGGAGGTTATATGGCATCCAATCAGGGAAATCAGATAAATATTGAACTGGGGGAAAAAGAGGCCGAAGGAATATAAAGTAATTTAGTTTTAATCGCCCATTCTCCTGCAGAGTTTGTAATAGATTTTACACGTATTCTTCCTGGTAAACCGAAAGCTAAAGTTTATTCCCGTATTATAATGGCCCCTCAGCACGCCAAAGCACTTTTAGGGGCATTGGAAGATAATGTAAAAAAGTACGAATCTCAATTTGGAGAGATTAAGATTTATGGCAAAAATACCGGTGAAAAAAATATGGGTTTTACAAATAATTAAAAAATCTGTATATCGCATTAATTGCATTAATTTTATTAATTGCGTAAATTTGGGTTTAAGAAAATGGGAATATCAATAAGAGTTCAGGATGTTTTCCTTTCAATAGAAAATGCCTGCAAGCGTTGCAATCGAACCGTAGAAGAAGTTAAACTGATTGCCGTATCTAAAAATTTTCCGGTAGAGATTGTGCGTGAGGCCTACGATTCGGGAATAAGGGTATTTGGAGAAAACAGGGCACAGGAATTAAGGGATAAAGCTCCCAAGATGCCGGGAGATATTGAATGGCATTTTATTGGCCATTTACAGAAAAATAAAATTAAATATGTTGTCCCTGTCAGTACTCTGATTCAATCGGTGGATTCTTTAAGTCTGGCCGAAACATTATCTGAATTTGGAAAAAAAAATAATAAGATTGTTTCAATCTTAGTTGAGGTTAATACAAGCGGAGAGGCATCAAAGTTTGGCTTAAATCCTGATAAAGTGATTAGTACTTTTATGGAAATAAGGCAACTTCAAAACATAAAACCGGAAGGCTTAATGACAATAGGACCGTTGACTTCTAATGAAAATAAAATACGAGAGTCTTTTCGATTATTGAAAACTTTACAGAAAAAATTATCAGGAGAAATCCATCAATCTGAAATAGCAACACTTTCTATGGGCATGTCTCAGGATTATGAGATTGCTATTGAAGAAGGGAGTACTATGATTCGTGTAGGAACTGCTATCTTTGGCAGGCGATTGGGGGTAGAATGAAAATATTGCCTATTGAAATACGGAATCAGGAGTTTAAAAAAACCATGCGTGGTTTTGATCCTGTTGAGGTCGAAACTTTTCTTGATCTTGTTGCCGATGAATATGAAGTATTATTAAATAATAATGAACGTATAACAAAAGAAATATCAACTCTTGAAACGGATCTTAAACATTTTAGAGAAGCGGAAAAAACTTTAAAACAGACCCTTTACAGTGTACAGAAAACATCTCAGCAGTCAAAAGATAATTCAGTTAAAGAGGGAAACCTGATAAAAAAAGAGGCCCAGCTGGCAGCCATACAGCTTGTTGAAAGAGCTCGAAGTGAGGTTCATAAAATGCAGGAAGAGGTTCGTAGTCTCAAGCGTCAGAAAGATTCTTTGATAACCCGCTTAAAGCATGTACTTTCTTCCCAAATTGAACTGCTTGATGTTTTATCTATTGATGATGGACCGATAAAAGGGAAAAATAAGGATCAACCCAAAAAAAATGTTCCTCCTAAAGATGAAATTCCAAAGGCAATAAAAGAAGACGGGAAAGATACTTCGGAAAAAAAAGATTCAGAAACACCTGAAATACAATTGCAGCCTGATACAAAAGAAGAGGAAACCGAAAGAAAGAAAAAAAATACTTCCAAAACTAAAAATAAAGAAAATAATGACGAATTTTTTAAAGATATTTTTGGCGATAATATAGATATCGATGAAGTTTTAAAATAGAGGATTTCATTATGAAGAGAGTAATTATAAGCAGTATTAGTTTTTTAACCGTTTTGGCTTTATTTAATTGTAGTGCAAAAAAAGAACTAACTAAACAAAATCCCTATCCACAAGCTTCTGCACAGATTGTAATGAATAATGGTACAGTAAAAGAAGGGCTGATTATTAAAAAGAAAGATAATGATCTTATATATGTTGACTCAAAATCACATAAAAAAGAAACCCTGAAATTTGATACTATTAAGTCTATTAAAAAAGCCGGTTCCTATTATGATTTTCGCGGTGATATTATTCCGGTTGCAGAAATTAAAAGCAACAAAGGCGTATCAAAAACGTTTTCTTATGGCGCCGGTGGATTGATCTTAGGGGCAGCGGCCGGAGCTGCTGTGGGAATTGCTTTAAAAGGAGCTGGCATAGATTTAGACCCCAAAATCAGTATTGGTGTTTTTGGTGCGGTTGGCGCTGTTTGGTTTGGCTTGAAGGGGTCGGATAGAGATTTTGATGCAGCCGTTTATGAGACACAATTTAAACGATATAAAAAAGAACAAGAAAAGAAAAATTCTGAGTTGAAAAAAGAGCTTGAAGAGGAAAAAAGGAAACTCGAAGAGAGTAAAAAACAAAAAAAAGAGTTACTGAAAAAAACAGATGATAAGGATAATTGATGTCCTGGAATAAAGATGAATATTTAAATCAGATTTCAGAGGCAGTCTCTTATCTTGAAAATAAACTAAAAAATAAACCGCAAATCGGTGTTGTTCTTGGAACCGGACTTGGTGCTTTAATTGCTGAAATAGAGATAATAGAGCAATTTGAATATAAAAATATTCCACATTTCTCCATATCTACAGTTGATAGTCATGCGGGGAAACTGATTTACGGCCTGTTAGGCGGGAAGTATATTCTTGCTATGCAGGGACGATTTCATTATTATGAAGGATATTCCATGACTCAGATTGTTTTCCCGATTCGGGTCATGTATCAATTGGGAATTAAGACGTTACTAATCTCTAATGCGAGTGGCGGGCTAAATCCGCAATTTTCAAAAGGTGATTTGATGATAATGGATGATCATATTAATTTGATTGGAGATAATCCGTTAATTGGACAAAACCTGGATCAATTCGGTCCGCGTTTTCCTGATATGTCCGAACCCTATTCCAAAAACCTGATTAAACTTGCCGAAGACATTGCCCTTGATAATAAAATAAAAATTCAAAAAGGCGTTTATGTTGCGGTATCAGGACCTAATCTGGAGACACGAGCCGAGTATCGTTTTTTAAGGGCAGCCGGAGCTGATACAGTTGGAATGTCCACTATTCCTGAGAATATTGCCGCTGTTCATATGGGTATGGATGTGTTTGCTATTTCCGTGATCACTGATGAATGCTTCCCCGATGCTTTGACAAAGGTGGAATTAAGTGAGATTATTGAAACGGCAAGAAAGGCAGAACCGAAATTAACATTATTAATGAAAGAAATTGTTAAGCGAATAGACACTGAAAATGGTTTAGGATGAAATATGTTTCGTGAAGTTGAAAATAAAATTAATTATGCCCGATTAGAAGAGAAAATCTTAGAATATTGGGAAAAGAAGGATGTATTCCGGAAAAGTCTGGAATTGACGAAAGATGGAGAAAATTTTGTTTTTTTTGAAGGGCCTCCAACGGCAAATGGAAAACCGGGAATTCATCATGTAATGTCCAGAACAGTTAAAGATGTTGTCTGTCGTTATAAATCGATGAAAGGGTTTCATGTAAACCGTAAAGCCGGTTGGGATACCCATGGATTACCTGTAGAAATCGAAGTTGAAAAACAGCTGAAGATCAATGGGAAAGATCAAATTGAAGAATACGGTATTGATAAATTCAATGCCATGTGTCGAAATAGTGTATTTACATATAAGAACGATTGGGATAAACTGACCAAACGTATAGGTTATTGGCTTGATCTTGATGATCCCTATATCACTTTCGAGAATGATTATATTGAATCGATCTGGTGGATATTAAAGCAGCTTTGGGATAAAGATTTAATTTATGAAGGATTTAAAATACTACCGTATTGTCCCCGTTGTGAAACACCGCTAAGCAGCCATGAGGTCTCACAGGGATATAAAGATGTTAAAGATCCATCAATTTATATTAGGGTGGAGCTGGAAGATGAGCCGAATACTTATTTTCTGGTATGGACGACTACTCCCTGGACACTTATTTCAAATGTTGCCCTGGCTGTCAATCCGAATGTGGATTATGTAAAGCTAAAAGATATGGATAGCGACGATCAATATATAATAGCAGAATCTTTGATATCCGTTTTGTTCAAGGAAGGTGAATACGAAATAGTGGAAAAATTTTCCGGCAGCCAATTAGCCGGCAAACGTTATAAACGATTGTTTGATTTTATAGACGTCGATAAGGACGCTTTTTACGTAATTGAAGGTGGCTTTATTACGACAACGGATGGAACCGGTATCGTTCACATAGCTCATGCCTTTGGAGAAGATGATAACCGTGCTGCGCAACAATACAATCTGCCTGTTATCCGCCCTGTTGATAAAAAAGGCGCTTTTGAAAAAGAGGTAACCGATTGGGCGGGTATATTTGTTAAGGATGCTGACATATCGATAATGGACAATCTTAAAAAACGAAGAATCCTTGTTAGGAAGACAAAAATTGAACATAGTTATCCCCATTGCTGGCGTTGTCAGTCTCCTTTGCTCTATTATGCACGGGAGTCATGGTTTATCAAAACGTCCCATTTTAAAGAGGCCTTATTAAAAAACAATTCTCAAATTAACTGGTATCCCAAAGAGGTTGGCGAGAAGCGTTTCGGTGAGTGGCTAAAAAATAATGTTGATTGGAGCTTGTCTCGCGACCGCTTTTGGGGGACGCCCTTAAATATTTGGATTTGTGATGCGTGTGGTCATAAAACATCTATTGGCTCTATCGATGAGATGCTGACTTTAGATATTAATGGGAAAGATAAGAAGAAAGAAGATGTGGATCTGCATAAACCCTATGTAGATGATATTTTTATTAAGTGCGAAAAATGTTCCGCTAAGATGCACCGTACACCGGAGGTTATAGATTGCTGGTTCGATTCGGGAAGCATGCCTATTGCCCAGTGGCACTATCCTTTTGAAAATAAAGAGATATTTGAAAAAAGTTTTCCGGCTGATTTTATATGTGAGGGTATCGATCAGACACGAGGCTGGTTCTATTCACTGCTCGCTATCTCAACCCTTCTCTTTGATGAACCGGCTTATAAAAATATTGTGGTGAATGAATTAATTCTTGATAAGAACGGCCAGAAGATGAGTAAAACCAAGGGTAATGCCGCCGTGCCGGAGGAGATGCTTGATAAATATGGCGCCGATGCGATCCGCTGGTATCTTATGACTGTTTCTGCTCCCTGGATTCCGAAAAAATTTGATCCGGAAGGAGTTGGAGAAGTTCAACGGAAATTTTTGAATACATTGTTAAATACCTATTCATTCTTTGTTTTATATGCGAATGTAGATAGGTTTGATCCTTCAGCAGAAGATGTTCCATTTGAAAATAGAGCCGAAATAGATCGCTGGGTTTTATCAAAGCTTTATACGGTAATTAATCAGGTAGAGACGCATTTTGATGAATTTAACCTTACACGCGCGGCTCGTGTTGTTTCAGAATATTTAATTGATGATGTTTCTAACTGGTATGTGCGCCGTAACCGGAGAAGATTTTGGAAGTCGGAAGACGGTGATGATAAATTATCAGCGTATCAAACACTCTATGAAGTCTTAATGACAGTCGTTAAACTTATCGCACCCTATGTCCCGTTTATAAGTGAAGAGATATTTTTAAATCTTAAACAAGACAATTCCATAGAAAGCATCCATCACTGCAGCTATCCAAAACTGACGTCAATGCAAAAGGAACGGATTAATATAGAGTTGGAAGAAAAGATGTTGTATGCCCAGCAGGTAGTATCTGCTGCAAGAGCCTTACGAAATGAAGCTCAGATAAAGGTAAGGCAACCATTGTCCGAATTGGTTATTCTTGCGGATGGGGAGAAGCAGAAAACTCAGATTGAAGCGATGAGCGATATCATTTGCGAAGAGTTGAATGTTAAAAATATTCGTTTTATAGATGACATTATTGTTATAATGGATTTATCTGCAAAACCAAATTTTAAGACACTCGGCTCTAAAGCAGGAAAATTAATGGGGCGTTTGACGGCTGCGATCAAAGCGTTCGATATAAAACAAATTCAGTCTTTTCAGAAAAATGGCTTTGAACATATATCCATTGACGGCCATGAATTTAGATTAGACAAAGAAGATGTTATTATCAACGCTGATTCGAAAGAAGGCTTTATTTCCTATTCGGATAATAATCTGATATTGGCTTTAAATACAACACTAACAGAGGACTTGATTTCGGAAGGTTTAGCCCGCGAATTTGTCAACCGTATACAGAATTGTCGGAAAGAGGCCGGATTTGAAGTAACCGATCGTATTATTATTCAGTTTCAGGGATTGAGTGAAAGACTAAAAAAAGCTGTGATGGATGAAAAAAACTATATTGCCAATGAAACTTTAGCGGATAAAATCAGTATAGAGGACATATCCGCAAAATTTAACCAAGATATAACAATTGAAGATGAAAACATTCGAATTGGATTAATCAAAAATAATTAAAATCGGAGAGTATTATGGGGAAATTAAAGAAGAAAGAATTAGAGTACTTTGATAAGTTAGTAAAAGAGAAACGGAAAAAGATTAAAGATAGTCTGGACTATTACAGATCAACCGTTGTCGACGCCGATACTAAAGAAGCTTCAGGTGATGCTTCTGCTTATTCCTTCCATATGGCTGATCAGGGGACGGATGCAATGGAGCGTGAGAAATCATTTATGTTTGCTTCCCGTGATGAAAAATATCTAAAGCAGCTTGATGATGCCTTGTTTCGTATTAGTAACGATACCTATGGAATTTGCAGATCTTGCGGCGAATTAATTGGAAAAGAAAGATTGGAAGCCGTACCCACAACCACGATTTGTTATGATTGCAAAGTTAATGAATCTGAGTAGGTATTAATATTAGTATGAAAACAAATTTTCACTCTAAATATATGGTGTTAATAATTGTAGTCCTTGTTATTCTGGATCAAATAACAAAATATATCACGAAAACGACAATGTACCTTGGTGAGTCCATTCCAGTGTTAGGGGATTTTTTTCGTTTGAC
>JAUVIB010000339.1 GCA_030592985.1 Calditrichaceae bacterium
TAAACTGCTATATAAACGATTTGGAAAACAATGAAATCAAACAGTGAAATAATAATCTATCAATCCCCTGCCGGTAACATAAAAATCGATGTCCTTCTGGAGAATGAAACCGTCTGGCTGACCCAAAAACTGATGGCAGAGCTTTTTCAGACCACTGTACCCAATATAAACATGCACCTTAAAAGCATTTATGAAGAAGAGGAATTAGCGGAAGGTTCAACTATTAAGGATTTCTTAATAGTTCAAAAAGAGGGTAACCGAGAAGTAAACCGTAAGCAGAAATTCTATAATCTGGACGTCATTATATCTGTGGGATATAGAATAAAATCACAAGTTGCGACCCAATTCCGTATTTGGGCAACTAAAAGGCTAAAGGAATACATTGTTAAGGGTTTTGCAATAGATGATGACCGCTTGAAGCAGGAAGGCGCAAGGTCGAGATATTTTGAAGAGCTACTGCAAAGAATACGTGATATTAGAAGCAGTGAAAGAAATTTTTATCAAAAAGTAACAGACATTTATGCAACAAGTATTGATTATAAAAGCGATGACGAATCAACAAAAGAGTTTTTTGCAACAGTACAAAATAAAATGCATTATGCCATTCACGGTCAAACTGCTGCAGAGATGATAAATAAAAGAGTCGATGCAGACAAGCCGTTTTTAGGCCTTACCAACTTCAAAGGCAAATATGTAACCACAAGAGATATTGGCATTGCTAAAAATTATCTTTCGGAAGATGAGCTAAAACAACTCAATCTCATCGTTTCTATGTATCTTGATTTTGCCGAACTCCAGGCAACAAATGGTAGATTAATGAAAATGCATGATTGGATACAAAAGTTGGATGATTTTTTAAAAATTAGTGAAAAGGAACTTCTTGCAAATACCGGAAAAATCAGCCGCAAGGAAGCAGTCGAGAAAGCAAAAATTGAATATGAGAAATACAGAAAATCAGAAGATGAAAAATATATCTCTGATTTTGATCGTGAAATGAAAAAGCTATTGCAAGATGATAAAAACACATAACGAGTAAGGTTAGATTGTGCGAGCGGAGCGAATCACAATCTGAACCGTTTGTTGTCGCTAAGACTCCTTTGGAGGACAAGTTTCCACTGGGACAGGCCGGAATTTTCCAGTATGAAAATATCTTTTTAGCTGTAGGTTGTTTTTAGGTGTGTTTTGGCGAGTTTTGTCTTAGAATCCATTAAAAGTGGAGCCAAAGACAGTAGAATTTCAAAAAATCTTATTCATCATAAACGGTTTTTGAATTTTCAGGCTAATAATAGTTTTTGGACATAGGTATCCCGTCTGCTTAAAAGCGCTAATTTTTCTAGTTTACCAAATATTTAAAAGAACATTTACAACATCAAAAATCTTCCTGTTGCGGCTATGAAGGTTTCAATGGCAGTATCTTGTTAGAAGCTGGTATTCGTACGTCAACGATATTCATCAATGCCCCGCAACAAGAGCAAACCATCCGTTTTCGTTTTTTTATTTTTACCGCAAAGCTTGCAGGATTTAATCGAAATATCCATTGTATCATTTTTATTAACCCAAGTTTAACATGAAATCCATATTTAACCAGTAATATCAATGAAGTTTAATTTTTATTCCACTACAGTATTATGTTTTCCATTTTTTTACCCCAAGGGGTTTTGCCTTAATTGATAATGCTCCCGCTACAAGATAATGAAAGGGTTACGGTTCTAAATCAAGAAATGAGTTTTGACCGATAACAAGCTCTTCGATGCGGTTTGCCGGTAATTTCCACTGTTCTTTTGGTATAGTAAGTTTGCCTAAGTCTAATAATACTCTTTGCCTTGGGCCGTTATCGGTTCTGTAGGACTCAACCAAAATATGGTAGACGAACTGTTTTTTATATCCTTTATATGATTTTTTAGTTTCACGAATAAACATAGCTGAATATCGGCATTAAAAACATATAAGGTTAACAGCAGCCACTGCTTTCTATTGGTTACTACAATCGCATTTCAAAACCCCGATTTAATAAAAACAATAGGTTACGTATTTCGAAAAGTCGATTTTTGCTATTTTTTTATAAATCATGTTAAACTTGGGTTAAAATTTCTAAGCGGAAATATTAATTTAAAAAATCTTGCCTCATATAAATATAAAACGCCCCTCCATAATTTATATTTAGGGAGGGGCGTTTTAAAAAAATCACTTATATCTTTTTCTCAGTTCAGACGCTGTTCTATAAAATTGCAGCCCTATTTTAAAAATTATATATAATTTTTGCCATGTACCAACGTCCCGGTTGTGGATAAGGATGATTTACACTTCCACCCTGATGATACTTTTCATCAAATATATTGTATAATCTTGCGTCCAGTGCAATTCCTTCCAACAACACATCGGATACCCTGAAACCGGCGTTTAATATAAAAGCAGGATCAACTTTGTTTTCCGGGCTTTCAAAATTAGTGATATTTATTGGTGACAATTGTTCTCCAACGTATCTTGCCGTTATGTTAAACCACAATTTTTTGTACATCGAATAAAACGGATTAAAATCAAATATAAGATTTGCCGTTACATTGGGGACATTATAAATTTTTTCATTTTCCACTCCATAATCTTTTGCCTCAGTCGCTTCTTGATAGAGAAAATTTGCTCTTATTTTGTATGCATCCCTCAGATAATGAATTTCTTCTTCAAATCCCCAACTTTTTAATACCCCGGCATTATAATAAAAGGGATCCGGATCGACGGCGTCATTATCCCTGTAAATAAAATCGGTCAGGTGATTGTAAAAGATATTAGTGGTAAATTGTAAACGTCCTTTATCTAACGTAATAGTTGGTGTAAATTGTATTGACTTCAGATGTTCGGGTTTCAGACCTATTGCGCCTCTGTAACTTCCAAGAGAATTGTAACGATACCAATAAGGGGCGTCAACAAAAGACTGAGAATACGAAATTTTTACATTGATCTTTTCATTGGGTAAATAAATCATTGCCAGACGTGGACTAAAAGCCGTGATATTTTCTCCTTTATGCCTGTCTTTATCATCGTAACGGAAACCAAGATTCAAGATCAATTTATCACTAAATTGATGTTTAACCTGGCAGAAAGCGGAATAAATGGTCTCTTTACCAGTATCAAGCACTAAAGCATCTTTCGTGTCTCCGAACATTGTATAATCCCCGCCAGTACCTAAAGGGAAGGAACTGTCATAAACTTCCATTTTGTCTATCTGGGCTCCAATGATAATATTACCCTTTCCCAGGCTTGTCAATTGATATCCTTTGCTTAATTGACCGACAAAACCTAAATCATATTCATCCCAATTTGGTGCGCCGATCATTTTAGTTTCCGGATTAATAATCAGGGCAACCTGAATTTTATTATAATCATTATAAGCATGAACTTGCAATTCTAAATCATTAGCAAAACTTTTTACGTATTTAACTCCTAAGTGGGCAAATTCGGAACCTAAGCCAGGACCAACTCCCATAAGAGTTCTATAATTATCATAATTATAAACTTCGCCTGTTGTCCCACCGGCAGAGAATGGTTCAATATATTTGCAGTAACGCATATTGGCTAATAGGGAAAATGAGCCAAAACGGTATTTTAATCCAAAATCATAAGACGGCTTATCTTTAACGCCTTCAACAATAGCATGCCCATCTCTAGGATTGGCAGAATAGTCTTGATCTGCGGAAATTTCTATCTTCTGACCGTCTGCTTTGTAAAAGGTACCCCATAATAAAAGTTCATTCTCTTCTTCAAATTCTTTTCCATAAACAAGGCTGTAAATCTGCTGCCCGTAATTACCCATTCCCACACTTACCGACGCTCCGTTTAAATCGCTGCCGCTTTTAGTAACAATATTAATAACGGCGGTTAAAGAAACATTTCCGTATAAGGATGAGGCAGGACCGCGTAAAACCTCTATCTGTTTAATTTTGTCTAAACTAATACTGTAATCAGGATTTGCCTCTGAGTAAGCTCTGGCATTTAATCTGTGTCCATCCAGCATTATTAGTATTTTTTGCTGGGAAGAAGCATAAACCCCACGCATGGCGACATTGATTTCATTATGGTCCTGAGAAAAAGTTATGCCGGGTACATAAGTGATTAACACATCCTTTAAATTCTTAGCTCCAATATTTTGGATCATTTCACTGGTAATAACAGTTACCGGAACCGGCGTCTCCTGCAGCGGTTCAGCTTGTTTGGAAGCGCTCACCACAGTCAAACTTAATAATTCATCCAATGTCATATCCATAAGGTCATCAGATACCTGGGCCTTGATTGGAATGATACTGTAAAACAATAAAAGCAGTACAGTAATCCCAATCCTTTGTAATAACTTTTCTTTTTGACTACACATAAAACCTCCCCATTGGTTTATAGTTGATTACAAATGAATAATCCCCAATAACCGGCAGAATTTTATATTATATTAAAGACTACTACTATTTCATCCTATCCCTTATCTGATTGCGATACA
>JAUVIB010000294.1 GCA_030592985.1 Calditrichaceae bacterium
CATTTTAGGGATATCTCTAAGCAGACCGGCGCCGGCGCCTTTTAACGCAATACGTTTTGTGGGACAGCCAAAATTCAGATCAATAAAATCCGGTTTAAACGTTTCCACTATCTGAGCCGCTTCAACCATCACCTCTATCTGTGCTCCGTAAATTTGAATAGCAAAGGGTCGTTCTTTTTTACTGATATTAATTTTTTTAAAGGAATCTTCCACCTCGCGGATGAGCGCTTCCGAAGCAGTAAATTCCGAATAAACCACATCAGCTCCAAGTTGTTTGCAGATCATACGGAAAGGGTAATCACTTACATCTTCCATAGGCGCCAGAAATAATTTTTTGTTAAATATCTCAGAGAATTTCATATAGTGTACGTTTCTATTTTCATGGAAGGAAAGTTAAGTTTTTTCATGATGTAAAGCATATAAAAATAAAGTGGGATATCAATTATCTGAAAGCTTACTTTATTACCGGACATAGCGACGATTATATTAAATTAAACTAAAACAATGAAATTTAAATTAGGCTTTAATAACCAAACGATCAATTATTTCATCTTTTATAATAGATTTTTTTAATATTTCATCCAAATCAGCTTCATTTACATGCCCATAGTATATCCCTTGCGGATATATGACCATCACCGATCCATGTTTACAGGCGCCTAAGCAGCCTGCACTGTTTATACGTATTTCATTATTAAAGTTTTTGCTGCGAACCACCTCATTCAACCGACTTTTCAAATCGGAAAAATGCTTGTTCCCACAGGAACCTTTTAGTGAATCGGTATCTCGCTGATGCTCACATATAAAAATGTGTTTTTTATACTTTTTCATTCAAATCCCCCATCACGGTTACATAACTAAATCAGGTTCATAACCTTCCAGATTTTCTTTAATATTTTCCAAAAATTGAGCCCCCATGGCCCCATCAATCAATCGATGGTCAATAGTCAAAGCAAGATATAGTACCGGCCTGATAGCTATGGCATCATGAATCACCAGTGGACGCTTTTTTAGGGCTCCTACTCCAAGAATAGCCGATTGCGGCTGGTTAATAATCGGAAATCCGATAGTTGTACCGTATACTCCGAAATTAGAGATAGAAAATGTTCCATTCAACACCTCATCCGGTTTAATTTTTTTATTTCTTGCCCGAATAGATAAATCATTAATTAAAAATGCCAATTCTGATAAGGAATACTTATCAGCATGATATAAATTCGGGACGATAAGCCCCTCATCTCTCGCTACAGCAATCCCCACATGATAAAACTTTTTGATAATGATACTATCACCGTCGATACTTGCATTCAATAGAGGAAAGTCTTTTAAAGCTTTAACGGTTGCTTCCGTGATAAAAGGCATGTAAGAAAGACTATATCCCTTATCCTTTTTAAAGCCTGCTTTTTTCCGTTCACGTATTTTATAGACATTATGCATGTCCACCTCAGTATATAAATGAACATGAGCTGACGTCTGCTTAGATTGAATCATATGTTTGGCAATGGACTTTCTAATATGATTCATAGGAATGATTTCAACAATTTCATCTGCGTCTGAGTTTACATTTGTAATATTTATTCTCTTATCTAAATAAGCGAGCATATCTTGCTTCCTGACTCGCCCATTTACACCTCGGCCTATTATCTTATTCAGTTCAGCAACAGTTACTCCATTTTGTGAAGCGATATTCAGAACCAAAGGCGAATAAAAACGATTTGCCGCTTGGTCCGATTTGAGTTTTATCGTTTCCCCCACTTTATTGGATGGCTCTGGTATATCAAGCGGTTCAGAGTATTTTTCTTCAACGCCACCCGAATCAGGGGATTCATCACTTTCAATAACTGCAATTACTTTCTCCACATCGACCACATCACCTTCGCTGACCAAAATCTCAATTAACACGCCGGAATGCGTTGCCGGTATTTCAGAGTCAACTTTATCGGTGCTTATCTCCAAAATTGTTTCGTCTTTAACAACTGTATCGCCAACCGATTTCAGCCATTTAATTATCGTACCTTCGGTAATTGATTCGCCAAGTTTCGGCATTACCATTTCATATTTCATACATATCCTTTTTTTAGCCACGAATGCACTAATTATTAACTGCTTCGTTTTAAATTTTGTCCATAGGAATCCTTCGGACATAGTTTGAAAAACTGCAATAAAGACTCGAATATTCTAAGATAAACTTCTAATCCTCCCAAATATACCTCACACTTCATCTCAATAATTCGCCAAATCTCTGATAGCTTCCGTAATTTCCGGTGTTTGCAGCAACATCTCCTCCTCTAATACAGGGCTAAATGGAACCGGTGTATCTGCACTGCCAAGTCTGCGGATTGGTCCATCAAGAAATTCAAAAGCCTGTTCAACTATTTGTGATGCTATTTCCGCTCCAAATCCTGTAAACAATGTATCCTCATGCACAATTATTGCTTTTCCCGTTTTCTTAAGAGATTCTATAATGGTTTTCATATCAAGTGGAACTATGGTTCGGATATCTATTATTTCCACGTCGATACCTTCTTTTTGCAAAATCTTAGCCGCCTCCTGCGATTTTTGTACCAAATATCCCCAGGTAATAACGGTAATATCGTTTCCTTTCCGTTTTATCTGTGCTTTTCCGAATGGTAACAAATAGTTAGAATCCGGCTCCGGACCGGCTGCATATCTTTGTCGATAAAGCGCTTTATGTTCCAAAAACAGTACCGGGTCATGGCAGCGCAGCGCGGTTTTCAATAGTCCTTTTGCATCAGCCGCATTAGATGGATAAACTATTTTAATTCCCGGAAAATGGGCAAAAATCGCCTCAATATTCTGTGAATGGCAGAGTCCTCCGTGAATATAACCACCCACTGGCACTCTTATAACCACCGGTGACTCCCAATTATTATTCGAACGCCAGCGCATTGTAGTCAATTCATTGCGAATCTGCATCATGGCAGTCCATATATAATCACCAAACTGTATTTCAACAACCGGCTGTAAACCATATACTGACATGCCGATGGCCACACCCACAATACTCGATTCGGCCAGGGGAGCATTAAAACAGCGCTCCTCACCAAACATTGTTGAAATCCCGCTTGTTGTTGTAAATACACCGCCCTTTTTGTCCGCCACATCCTCTCCAAATAAATATAAATCATTATTTCTGCGCATCTCTTCTTTTAAGGCATGATTAATGGCGTCTACCATAACTACTTTTTCCCCATCCGGCTCGGATTCTGAAAATCGTAAATCAGCACACTGCTCTTCCGGAGCATACACAAAATCATATAACTTTGATTTTTTCGGATCCTGTAATTTTAATACCTTATCCGCTATATCATCAACAGATAATTTGATCTCTTTTTTAATTTTAGATAAATAATTTTCATCAACAAGACCATCTCGAAGAAGCTTATTCTCTAATTTCAAAATGGGGTCCTGTGCTTTATCTTCTTGTAACTCTTCTTTCCCTCTATATTTTAAATGAGAGTCGGAAGATGAGTGCGGCATTAGTCTTACCGTGTGTGCTTCTATTAGAATGGGCCCATTACCGGAGCGTATATTATTTACAGCTTTATGCAAAGTCGAATAAGATTCAAAAAGATCTGTTCCATCTATCATATAACGCGTTAAACCCTCATATCCTGAGGTAAATTTATAGATAGACTGCCCCGCAGTCTGCTCTGATATATGCGTAGATATAGCGTATTTATTATTTTGAATCATAAATAGAACCGGCAACGCCGAGCGGGAAGCCCAGTTCAGCGCTTCATGGAAATCGCCCTGACTTGTAGCTCCTTCTCCGGAGGATACATAGACCATTTGCTTCGTTTTCTTTTTTTGAATAGCGAGCGCCGTTCCAACTGCCTGTAAATACTGAGAACCCGTAGGACTTGACTGACTTACTATATTTAACGGTTTATGACCATAATGCTGGGGAAGCTGACGTCCACCGGAACTTGGATCGTCTGCTTTTGCCAGGAAATTCAGAAAAATCTCTTCAGCAGTCACCCCATACTGCAATACAAACGCCTGATCACGGTAATAAGGATAGGCATAGTCATCTCCTTGATTCATCATAAATGCGGCCGCAGTCTGCACTGCCTCGTGTCCGGGGGCGCCGATATGAAAAAAACTCTTTCCCTGCTTTAAAAGTATCAGCATTTTTTCATCTAAAAACCTGGACAACACCATATTTCTATATAAATCTAATACAATTTTCTCATCTGATAAAATTTGCGACATAGTTTCCTCTACTCACTCTGCTCTTTTTTCTTCTCATCTTTCTCATGTGCCTGCATAATCGCACAATCCATAAAGAGATAGTCTTTAAAATCTTTAACCGGATCATAATCCCCCTCAAACCGAACCTTACATTGATCAGCGGCCTCCTTGCCCTTGGGACAGGGTATATCAGGAAATAACGGGCACATATAGTTGTTTTTTGCAGACATTATAGGTTCTCCAAAATTATAATGTTTTTTCTATTGTCATTTAAAACTAAATTTTAGTAAAAATATTTCTTATTTTTTATAAACGAGATAATTGCAGAGAGTAGGGGAATTTATTTGTTTTCCAGAATAGTTAAGTTTTTATAGTTAGATTTTAAATAGATTAGCGTGAAAACTCCTCTGTCGCTAAGGAGCATAGCGGAATAGCAGCCAAATGGGACGAATTATTATGTAATTCTTTCATTTAAATTTTCAACGGTTAGTATTTGAAAATCAGGCGATACCGAAGCACAAATCTTTCAATTTACAAAGAAGCTGAAACGGATTACAAACCTTGATGTTACAACTTTTTCGTCTATTTTTCATACCCTAAGTGTTATGCTTAAATATTATATTTTTGAAATATTTAATTGTTCTCTATTTCATTATGCTCAATGATTGCAGACTACTGCAAAGAAACAAAACGCTGTGTTATGGAATCTAAACAAACTTCCCAAACCCTAAACCCTAAAGGATTTCCATCAAAATTTTTGCTTGTAGTTTCGCCACTTACCAATTGAATATTTTCATAGTTGTTAATTACTCTCTTGTGC
>JAUVIB010000276.1 GCA_030592985.1 Calditrichaceae bacterium
AAAGCAAAAACTAAAATTTTGGTCATATCAGTATTTAGGTTTGGTTGTCCACGTCCAAAAACTGATTCTCGTAAAAATTGAGTTTTACTTTTAAAAAAAAGAAATAAAAAAATCTGATGTAGTTCATTTGGCAAAAATAAAAGAGCCTGAATTCCATCATTAAATGTTGTTTCAAATGCGCAAATTTTAGGAACACCTAATGTAGCACCACTATTTGTGAGCATAAATGTATTTGGACTAACAAGACGAGTTTTTTTCAATCCTTTTTCTTTTATAGTGTAAGTATGCTTTTCAAGGTAAATATTCTCATCTGCTGTTAAATCGGCAACTTTAAGAAATGGAATTTCCCCGTCGTAGAATTCAGGGCTTCCTGCAGGGCGTGGTGAACCACCCCTTACAACATCCGCAAAATCATCCACTCTACACCATACCCACCCTTCCGGTAGGTCAAAAGGTTTTTCATCTTCACTGATTGGTGGAAGTGTTTTTTGCTTTTTAATCTTGCCGTCTTTACCCAACCGATCTTTTTCGGCTTTAATTTTTTCTAACAGGCGGGCGGCGTGGTTTTCACCGTAAATCAGTTCAGGATTTTGTTTGCGCCATCCAGCAGTCAGTTTGCCTTCCACCGCTTCCTGCAAAATGGACTGACGCATTTGATTTATAGAATTATGCTGTTTAGAAATTTGAAAATTAATATCACCAATTTCATTTTCTATTCTTTTAAAAAAATCTACAATAGATTTTTGAGTATCAATATCAGGCAAATCAATTTTAAGTGGCAAAAGATGTTTGGGTTTAATTTCAGTTTTTATGCCACCTTTAACCTGATCTTTTAACAGTTGGATAAATTTTGTACTTTTTAAAAATCTCTTAAAATATTCAACATTAATTTTTTCGTCATCAAATTGGTATGATGAATAATGAATTGTCGCGGTTATATCGTCACTACCATCATAAACTGCCAAGGCGCCTTTCGCCACATTTATACCGGAAATAACAAGGTCGCCTTTTTTAGCAATGATCATATCTGTCTTAGATGATTTATCAGAAAAATGAATTACACCTGTAAAATCAATCTTATTTAGTCTCTTTAAATTAGTGACTTTTGGATCATTTGGCTTATACCTGCCATCACGCTCTTTTAAAAATTCACCAACTTTTGTTTTAACCCACTCAGCCATTCATCCACTCGCTTTTCAACTGACTTAATAATCTATCACTTTTTATCATTATCGATTTTCCCTTTAACCGGCTTTTTACGTTGTAGTTTCTTCCCCGCCTGCCGGCGGGCAGGTTTCGCCGCATCCAGTTTTTTTACTATTTTATCAAAATCACTGCCTGTTTTATCTTTTTCGGAAATGCGCTTTACATTAAACTTTTCATATTCATCTTCGGCTTTTGCGGCGGCCAATTCGTGTGAAATTTTTCCGGTATGGCTTAAAATATTGCGCTCGTTAAATTGTAAAAAGGAGTCCAACTTTTCCCGCCAATTTTTCATAAAGACCTGTTTGTGTCTCTTCGCCTGATCTTCAGCATAATCCAGATACATGGTTACAATACGGTTTAACGCTTCCAGTTCTTCTTCATTTAAATAATTTTTTGCAATGCTAACGTCGCCCTTACGTACTTTTTCGCCTTTCCAGGAAGTCAATCCCATATTGGGTTTGGATGCATCGGCGCGGCCGGATACAATTTCGGCCGCGGTTTGCCCGGATATGGCAAAGTGCAGTTTGTTTTGCACGGCCTTAAAGAATGCTTTGGTTTCTTCCGCTTTAGGATCATAATCAACCGCTAACTTATAAATTTCTTTAATTTTATGATAAAAGCGCTGTTCACTGGAACGAATATCACGAATGCGTTCCAACAATTCATCAAAATAGTCGGATCCGATATTTTGCACATTTTTCAAACGCTCATCATCCATGGTAAAGCCCTTTACCATATATTCGCTTAATCGTTCAGTAGCCCAACGTCGGAATTGGGTGCCGCGATGAGACCGCACTCTGTAGCCAACGGCGATGGTCACTTCCAAATTATAAAATTTAGTGGAATAATTTTTCCCATCCACGGCAGTTGTCAAGAAATCCTTGACAACTGAGTTTTCATCCAGCTCACCTTCTTTAAAAATGTTTCCTAAATGAAGGCTGATATTTTGTTTTGTGTTTTGAAACAATTCTGCCATTAGTTTTTGTGTAAGCCAAACGGTTTCTTCCTGTAAACGGACTTCTATTTTTGTCTGCCCTGATTCGGTTTGATAAATAATAATTTGGGAATTTGGTTTTCCCGCCGGCTGGGCGGGCAGGCCTGATTTACTCATTAATCAACTCGTGTTTCAATTGTTCAAGCAATTCATCGCTTTTTTTGAAAGAAACTTGCAGCATTTCAAGAAGCTCTGAACTGGACCAGGTGTGTTCTTCTTCGGCAATGTGCGGGTTTTTTATATCAAGATAGTAGCCGTTTTTTTTCAAATCTTCTATTGAAACTTTCCAGAACTGTTCGTTGACTTCGCGGTTTGTCCACCACTTTTTCAGGCTTTCGAACTCATCTTTGCGGAATGGTTTTTGAATATCCCAACCGGCATTATCCAATGCAGGAATCAAGTATTTTGTAATGATATCTCGTTCTGTTAAATCCTTTTTAGATGTCATTTCAATCCTAATAAAATTTTACTATCGGCCAGAGACGGCAGATTAAAAAAGGTAAGTAATTTTTGAATGTTATACAAAATTATACTTGAACATTTTTCCAGTATAAATAATGTCCGTTTTTTATAGAGAAAGTGGCTAATATACTTTTATGCAGGCTCGTTCTATCATTATTTCATTTAAATATACATCCAGTTATTAAAACTTCAAAAAATTAAAACTAATTTAAAAAGTTTAAACCATATTCAATTTATTTCACTAATTGAAAAACACAACACACCTATTATTATCAGACTCAAAATATTGAAGGATATAAGAATAAAATACAAAAACGTTTATCTTAGTGGCTATTTTATTAGCTATTGAGAAGTATATAAAAAATGTAAAAACAGAAGGATTAATAATCGTGGGGGATGCCTTTAATATGCAGCATCAGATGATCTTTATCTTTTACATCATCTAACCAGCCATGATTAGCGTCTTCCTTCGTATCAAGGTCTTTTATATAGGGTTTGATATCCAAAACAGGCGTCCCGTCAAATACATCTAATCCGGAAGTATAGATGATATTTTCTTCTATTTTTTTTATGCGCACTATACTCAATCCGATAGGATTAGGACGTACAGGAGAACGGCTGGCAAACAAACCGATCCCGCTTTCAGGCGCAAAAGAACCTAACCAGGAAGGTTTAATTGTTAGTTCCGGTTTTTTTGATACTTTATTAATGAAATACAATACATAAATATACTTAAAGCGATTTAATTTATGGAGTCCTTCTTCATATTCCGGGTTAAGAATAATTTTAAATTCACCATTATCCTCCTCCACAGGCTGATAGGGTGCGAAATCCATATAAGGCGTTTCAATAATACCAATTGATTTAAAATTTATATTCATCTCATCAGTTTCTAATTATTATGGGTTTACGTATATCCTTACGCTTTTCCTCAAGAATTCTTTCATAGCTCTGTTGTACTTTTTCTATGGCCTCTTCAATCGTTTCAACACGCGGTAAAACACAGACGAATTTTTTTATCATACGGGTAATATTGGTTCCAAATTGCCTGCTAACCAGTACATCAACGTTTTTTAATAATCCTGACATCCCTTTTGCTTTATTGGGATCACCGCCTTTAATATGATGGTTTTCTGCAAATTTTGGATTCTCAATTTTTTCAAGAAATTCAGTGGAATCTTTTGTCATTTTATAGACCAAATAAAAACCGGCATCCCCAAAATGGCCGTCATTTTTAAGTTTTTCATTATCTTCCGTGGCAAAAGCAACCAATAACTCCATATACACTTCCTTTTATTTTTCTATTTATTTTAATTTAGCGGCTTATGAGCAATCAATAAGCGTACATATTTTTTAAACATAAAGAATTCATCAAATTTGTCAAATCCCTGGTCTCGTAAAATCCCTTTCCAGTTTTTTTCGATATAATCAAAAGCATAGGGACACTCACCCAGTTTAAAAGGAATCCTGTAATAAAAAGGCATTTCTTTCAGGGAGAACTCATTAAAATCCAGAATACAGAACTGCCCGCCGGGTTTTATATTTTTGTAAACATTTTCAATCACTTTCAGACGCACTTCATGCGGAAAACCATGAATCACAAAAATGATAAAAGCCTTATCTACCGGTTGATCTACTTCAAAAGGAATATCAACACGCTGATTGCGGAAAGTAACATTGGTGAATTGTGCACAATTAGCACGAAACTGTTCTCCCATCTCATCAGAGATATCCATACCGGTTAGAGAGCCTTTTTCCGAAAGATACTTGCGCATAAGACAAGCATTCCGCCCTGTTCCACATCCAAGATCAAGGACGGAATCTCCGGGCTGTATACTCATATTTTTTATGGCGGATTTGATAAATTTATCATAAAGTCCAAAGCTCAACATATCCATTATTTTATCCTATTTTCGGGCCATAAAACCCTGTGTTTCAACTTTGGAATCCGGATATATTCTTTTCAAATCAAATCCTTTCTATAAATTTTTAGCTATAACATATCCATCACAGATGGCCTCCGGCACTTTCCCTCTATTATCTTGAACGTTTTAAGGATCATGGTACGTTCAATCATCTCCATACCTTGGGCGTTTTCATCCGGCATTTCTACGATTATTATTTTATGGTTCTTCTCTATCAATTTACTGGCAATTTTGACACCAATCAAGCTACTATCGATAATCAAAAAAATATATTTTCCGAGAGGTTTTCGTCTAATAAAAATTCAATTCAAAAACAAATTATCCCTCTATTAATTAAATAACATAAAGGGAAACTTTATCTCATTAATTTACAATCTTCAATTTGCTATAGTTGACGAATAATGACCAACGATTGATTTACAATCTACGAAAAAGAGCAGAGTACCCTCTGCTCTTTTCATTACGGTTATACTGCTGTTTAACCTTTTTCCTTATCCGGTTTTTGCGAATCAAGACGCTCAAGAATGGCGTTGATATTATTCTTTAAGCCTTCAATTTCCGCCTTCAATCCGGTTATATTCTCAGGCTGAACTGCTGCGGCCGGTTGCGGTGC
>JAUVIB010000386.1 GCA_030592985.1 Calditrichaceae bacterium
AATCAAAATAGTTACTGCAATTTTAATAAATTTTCCGGTTATTATCTCATATAAATAATTTATTCCAACAGCGGCAAGAAAAATCAAGCCCGGCCAAAACAAGAGAAGATTCCAAGGTGTCTTATAAGGGATAAATGAAATAATCAAAACTGTTAAGATGGTAAAGGTTGACATATATAATAGAAAGGGATTATCCTTTCTATTCATCATAACATTAAAAATCCCTAAAACAGAAAATAGCAAAATGAATGCTTCTGACCAGCGATTATCAAACAAAAATAATAGATTTATGTAATAATACCAGGGATTATTATGAACCGACTCAATTGTGCCTCTTGTAAAATAATTCCCATAAGTCAGTAATCCATCTATTAATCCGGAAGAATTGCTAAAAAATGAAGAGTAAAACAAGATATATAGTGTAAAAATTGTTATAATAAAACTTATAAAATGAGTTGTATGCAGCTTAATGTTTATGGATTTATTTATTAACAATATTACAAGCGAAACAATTGCGGCAAAAACAGGAACAATCCAGGTTTCCTTGGTAATGATCATAAATCCAAGAGAAAACCCGCTTAATAGAGCATTTTTTAAAGATTGATTGTTAATAAAATCGTATATACTATATATAAAAGCATAGGTAAAAAAGATAAAAATCATTTCATGAATAAAGTAACGACTATAAAATACCATAGCTGGAGAGATTGTTAGAAAAAGGATGGAAAAAAGGGTAACACTAATTTTAGCTTTTTTGCGAAAGTAGAAAAAGAGTAGTATAAGAAGCAAACTGAAGATAACAGGTACCATACGCAAAATCGGTTCGGTTAATTTGCTGTACTGGTCGACCGAACCGATGAATGCAGATAGTAGTGTAATATAATACAAGGATGGACCGTGAAACTCTTCCGGATTATATGCATATTTCCCCGATTCCAATAATTCCCCGAATTTAAAAGCATTGACAGCTTCGTCACCATGCATCGGCCTGTGCTCTAAATCCGGCAGCCTAAGGGAAATCGCTGCAAGAAAAATGAATATAAAAATTATATAAGTACGATACTTTTGCCTCATTTAACCGGTTTACCGTAAACCTCCACCTCAACATAATGGTTTAAATCATTATTGGTATTTCCGCGGCTGTAAAGGCGTACATAACGTCCTTTTACACCTTTTGCATCTATTAAGCGTCCTTCCGCAGTCTCTACATAATGCTTATCTTTTCCAACACCCTGGCCGGAAGAATTATCTAAATCATTGTTATAAAGGGTTTTAACATTTTTAATAAAATCAGGGTCATCGGCTGTTTTAATAATTACGTCAAAATAAACACGAGGTTGTTTGTGAAAATGCCAAACAAGAATAGCATACATATTATATTCCGCCCCCAGATCAATGGTAACATGCTGAGTAAATGGACCTAATTCCACATAACTTCCATCGCCGGCATCTTTATCTTCATCCGTAATCAATTCAAGTTCACCGATAATAGGTTCTTCATCTGTGCTTGAAACCTTCTTACCAAGAGCGACATTTTTAGTGCCTTCCGGAGCCAGAAAATCCGGACGAGCTTTGCCAAGCGGTTTTTCCAGATTGGGAACCTGTAAATTCTGTGGCGTCCCTACAAACATAGGCTTCGGTAACTCGATTTTCAGTGGAACCAATTTCTCCTTTTTCCCCTGTCCGAGTACCAGTGAAACAAGCATTATTAACATTACGACTAATTTTATTGACTTCATTTATTAACTCCTCCTACGTTTTCATTTTTTATCATTAATTATGTTTCCTATTTACGAATATTATTAATAAAAATCAAATCGACCAAGGATCACGATATAATCTTGTTATTAATCTGTTTACATTTTCATCACCAATAAATTGTTCTTTTTTAAAATCCCACATTAATTTTTTATTTGTTTCCATTGCAATTTCTCCAATAAGGCATGTGATATTAGAGCGATGACCGTTATCAACAGGTGCAACAGGCTCGGATCTTGTTTTAATACACTCAATGAAGTTAGCTTTATGATTATTGTTGCTATAGAGTCGGATATCACTCGGACCAAATCCGGCATTTAAAAGAGATTTTGGATATGTCTCAATATTATTTCTTTTTACGAAAACCCAACCGTTTGCACCTTCAAATTTTATTCCCTGCCTGTTTTCATCCTGATCGGTACAATACATTTTAACGTCATTGGCATATTTATATTTAATATGAAATTTTCCCGGAACATCCCAAATACCATCTTTGGGATACATAGCAGACCCCTCTATTTGAATGGGACCACTCATTTCCGGCGCTTCTCCCATACCCCAGCGGGCAATATCTAAATGATGAGCGCCCCAATTGGTAATCATGCCGGCGGTAAAATCTCTAACACGCATCCATCCCGGACGGCTATAATCATCCTGAGGATGAACCCTCTTTTCAATGTAAGGCTTAAATACTGCAGGGCCAATCCATTGCTCGTAATCTAAACTTTCCGGTATTCTTGTAGGTTTTTCAATCTTCCCTACCGGGTCAATGGGTAATCCGACCCTCACTGTATGTAATTTTCCAATTTTTTCATTCCTTACCAATTCACAGGCAAAACGAAAATTCTCTTCCGAACGCTGCTGACTGCCTACTTGTAAAATAACACCATACTGTTTTACCAAATCAGCAATAACTCTTCCTTCATGTATTGTGCGAGTCATGGGTTTCTGCAGGAAAATATCCTTTCCCGCTTTGGCGGCATCTGCAGCAATAATCCCGTGCCAATGATCAGGTGTGACAATTACAACCGCATCAATATCTTTTCGATCTAAAAGCTCCCGATAATCGTTATAGGTATCGCATCCGGTCTTTTTTTTCTGCCCATAATGGCTATCTACCAAAGCTTTAGCATCAAGTAGCCGTTTTTTATCCACATCACATACGGCGATTATTTGTACATCATCAAAACCTAAAAGTTCCCGCAAATCACCTCGTCCCATTCTGCCGACACCGATAAATCCAAGTGTAATTCGATTTGAAGGACTATTTTTACCAAAAACACTTTTCGGCACGATAAAAGGAAAAGAAGAAGCGGCAAAGATTACCGTTCCTGTTTTAATAAACTTTCTTCTCGAATATTTTTCACTCATAATTATCTTTTAACCCACTTTTTCACAAATTTCTTCTTGAGAAATAATTCCATACTTTTAATAGACTAATATAGGCTATTTATATTCTCTTTACACTTTTGCTTTTGCTTTTGCTTTTGCTTTAGTTTTTATTTTAGTTTTTGCAGGTTTAATCATACTTTCAAGAAAGTAAAAATAAAACAGAACCATTCCGCTTAAAAGAAGAATTAAAACGCTATATTGGTGAATGATCAATAGCATTTCCTGTCCTTCCGTTCCAAAAATCGGATACATACTCAATAGAATTGATGCAGCCGCGGGAACAGATGATGCTACAAAGAGCCAAATTAAAATTTTCTTCCAGGTAGTTAATCCTTCTGTTTTACGCTTTTTATCACCCGAAAATAAGTTTTTAATATAAACCCAGTCATTAATTGTAAAAGTTTGTTTCTCAATTAATAACAGAACAGTAATCATTAATGATATTACGAAAAACGGCGCAATTGTTATATGGACCATTAAAAGGGCGCCCTCAAGTGGACTACCGACAAATATTACAGGAACCATAGCGCTTAAAACCATGAGTGTAGTAAGTCCCCATGTTAAATTTAAAAATAAATTTTTAACTGATATAACTACTGATTTATTGCCTCCTCTGCCTTTAAGTATGGAAAGAGTTGAGTTAAAACCGGTACTCATAAAATTAAGAATGTCAGAAATCTTTAAGCCTCTTTTCTTAAAATTCTGATATAATAAGTATTTTACAATTATAATCGCTACGATTAAAAT
>JAUVIB010000444.1 GCA_030592985.1 Calditrichaceae bacterium
ATGACCGCTACAGGCAGCCATAAATCTAATGGATTATTATGAATAGAATCAGGCTGTAAACATCCGCCGTTTGATTCGCAAATACGTACACCCTCCTGACAGCGGATACATTTTTCACGGAACTCATCTTCTTTTAGAGCTCCGGGAGGCCGTACCTGCTTTTCAATATTATCCCGGTTATTCAATCCGATGCTCATCGCTCCGAGGGTAAGCAAACTGGCAGCGCTTGTCTGGATAAACTGGCGGCGCTCAAAATCAATTTTAGAATAATAGGGTTTCCATCGCCATTCATAACTAATAGAATTGAATTTAGGCGGACAATTCTCAGAACAACTAAAACATTCAATACATTCAACTTTACTACTAATTTTAGGGCTATCATCGGAGATAGCTCCCATTCTGCAATCCGTCTGGCAGATATTGCACATAGTACAGGAATCCGCCACAATCCGTTCATAAAATCGAAAACGGGAGAAAAAACCCAGCAACGCACCAACCGGACAAATATTTCGGCACCAAAATCTTCTTGATACTTTTTCTAAGCCAAGAATAACTGCGAGAAAAATCAAAATGAACCACATCTGTTGATAAAAGGCCTGATCTTCCGGCATCAGGTACATTTTAAACCAGTCGTAAACAGAATAAACGCCATCTTCAATAAAAGAGATATTCGATAAAGCCAGTAAAGAATCTTCGGTAAAAAATGTTGCGGCAGGGTAAAAAATGATGGTTAAAACACGGTTAAATATTGATAAAGGATCAAAATAACCCCATATATTAATTGAAAAGAAGGCCAAAATAATTGACCCAAGTAAAATGGCAAATTTCAACCATCTTAGGTCCGCCCATTTTGGCTCATACTTGTTAGTGGGAACTTTAATTATCTTATCGGTAATATCAAGCGTTGTTCCCAATGGACAAATCCATCCACAAAAGAACCTGCCGAAGAACGGTGTAAGCAGCAGAATAATTAAAGCAGGCCAATATTGCAAAATACTCTTAAATCCATGGATCAGCTCAAACAACGGCATAAGTGGACTAAACCGCAAAAAAATATCCGCATTTATACCGTGCTCATAGGGATACCGGGCAATGATAAAGAGAAAAATAAAAAAAATTAAAAACGCGAGCTGAACAATACGACGAGCTTTAACCATATTAACTCAAAACTACTTTTTTAAGCTTCAGAGATTTCGGATCAAATATATTCAGACCCCGTTTTAATGATTCATTTATATGCTCAATATCTTCCAATTTATGCCCGAATAGATCTAAGGCAATTATATCCGCATTGACTGTACAAGGACTCATAATTAATGTTTTTTTCAAGACTACATCTTCAAGATTACCACCACGCGGACCATGAGCAGTGAGTATGCGATAACCGTCAATTATTGTTAGCTGGGGTAATATCTCTTTATTAATATCTACAAGTCTTGTTGAAAATTGTTTATGAATTTTACCCCTATCATCACCATAAACACCCATCAAATTCTTAAGACCTAAGCTTACAATTGCCATAGAGTGGTGCTTTGCAACGGGAACATTTATTACTTTATCAGCCTCGAGATAATCTTTATAAATCGACCACTCTTTAACCAGTTTACCGTTCAATTTAATGCTTTTATAACGGTTTTTCTTCATGTGGGAGGTTTCAGCGCCGGCTGCCTTAGCTCTCTTTTCGATCTCAGAGTTTCTATAACATCTTTGGGGATTGTTACAAGTACGGTCAAATACTTTTACCTTTTTAGCGCCTACTTTAAAGCACTCTTTAATGATAGCCTCTACCAATTCCGGATTTGTGTTAGCGGCATACTCAGGAGCCCTATCCCAACCAATATTCGGTTTTACTACGACGACATCACCCTTACTGATGAAACGCCCCAATCCACCAATTTCTTTTATGGCCCGGTCAAATAGTTGTTTTGGCTCCCCATTCTCAACCCAGACTACTTCAGGATATGACTCTTCGGCGCTTAGATGGTTGACAGATAGCGCTATTGCTGCCGTTCCAAGCGCTGTTTTTTTTATAAAAGTCCTGCGTTTCATAGGCTTCCCCCTTTTAGAATTCGTAATTATGATTTAAGCGAAATATATTAATAAATTACTAATTAATCAAATCGTGAGAGTATTACCTAATTTTTGACAACCAATAAATGGACAGAAAAAGGGACTTATTATTTATAAAACATCACTTACGGATTGTATATGAATATTTGTTTATTTTAAAACAATTATTTAACTTTACAATTAAATAATGTCATATGGCATCATTCAGGAAAAGAACGTCGTGTAAATTCCCCCTTTGACCAGGGTGTTACAGAATAGGGTAAAAACACCCAAAGTCTGTCATTCAAATTATTTTCCTGCCTGAGGCATGGCTGCATGTTTAAAGCAGGAATCTAATACTTTGTGGCACAGATTCCCGATAAAAACATTCGAGAATGACAAACTGCAATACCTGTCTAAGGGGGTATTTCTGTAAGGCCATTTAAAATAATAAATAAAATGGAAACGATGGAAACTTTTACCGCTACCTATTTACACCATGAAAGAGAAAAATGATAAACCTTAATAAAGCTGCTGACCTAATAAATTCTGCTGACGCCATATTAATCACTGCCGGCGCCGGTATGGGGGTCGATTCCGGCTTACCCGATTTCAGAGGAAATCAAGGTTTTTGGAATGCCTATCCCCCGATGGCCAAAGCAGGTATCAGTTTTAGCGAAATGGCGAATCCGTCACAATTCGAGAATAACCCGAATCTTGCCTGGGGATTTTATGGGCACAGGTTAAACCTATACCGTAATACTCAACCACACGATGGATTTTTTCAACTTTTAGAAATTGCCAATAATAAATCAGAAAAATATTTTGTATTCACTTCAAACGTTGACGGACAGTTTCAAAAAGCCGGCTTTAATTCCGCTAACATTGAAGAATGCCATGGCTCAATTCACCATTTTCAATGTGTTATTCCTTGCTCACAGGAAATATGGAAAGCTGATAATACCAAAATTGCTGTACAAAAATCGAATTTTGAAGCAGACGCTCCCCTTCCCCGATGTAAACACTGCTCCGAGCTTGCACGACCGAATATTTTGATGTTTGGAGACTGGGGCTGGATTTCAAAAAGGAGTAATGAGCAAAATAATAGGTTAAACGAGTGGCTCTCTAAAAATTTACAAAAAAACAGGCGCTTAGTAATTGTTGAAATAGGCGCGGGAACAGCTGTCGCTACTGTTCGCTATACATCTGAACAGATTGCCCGTGATTATGAAGCAACATTAATC
>JAUVIB010000278.1 GCA_030592985.1 Calditrichaceae bacterium
AATAAGACAATCCATTAAAATGTTCAGAAACTCTATCAATATACCTTAAATATTTTTAAAAGAGTGAATAAAAGTATTTTTAATCTATAAACCTTTGTTTATAGCGGACTATCGACTCTTCTCTAAAATACTTTCTATTTAGTGAATATTTTCCTGTTTATATTAAAAATAAAGATAGAATCACATAAATGAGCAGAAGATAATAATTCTTTGATTGCAATTCTGTACTGTTTTACGTAACTTTGTTATATATTTTTTAATTTAATTGAATTGTATTTTGGTTGGTAAAATTAATAACATAACTTATAAAAATTAGTTATTAAATGAAGTTTTTTAAGATATGGTTTTTATCATTCATTCGTTTGATTCAATAGACAGGGTTAAGAAGGACATAATTATACAGCTATAAAGGTTTTTTATAAAAATCAAAGTGAAATAAATAATTAGATTTTCTATTTCAGGAGGCATAGATGAAAAAAATATCTGAATCTACAATCAACCGCTTATCAAAGTATTATCGGACATTACAGACATTAATTGAAAAAGAAGTTGAAACAATTTCATCGGAAGATATCGCCGATATTGAAAGTATTACAGCAGCTCAGGTTCGAAAGGATTTGTCGTTTTTTGGAACGTTTGGGAAAAGAGGATTGGGTTATAATACCAAAGATCTAAAGGGCGCCATTAGTAAAATCCTGGGGTTAAAGAAAAAGTGGAATGTGGCATTGGTTGGTGTTGGTAATATTGGCCGGGCTTTAGTAAAGTATAACGAATTTAAAGTTCAGGGATTTAATATTATCGCTATTTTTGATAAAGATCCGAGTATAATTGGTACACGTGTTGAAAATCTAACCATTCATCCTGAAAAAAATCTTTGTAAAATATTAAAAGGCGAACGAATCGATATTGTTATTATTACAGTTCCTGCTGATCAGGCCCAATCAATTGTTGACCAGGCGGTTTATTGTGGCGTTAAAGCCTTTCTAAATTTTGCTCCCATAAGTTTAAAAGCAACAGAAAAAGTAGTGATAAAAAATGAAAATATGTCTATTGAACTTGAATCGTTGTCCTATCATTTGACAAACCGTTTAAAATAGTAGATTCGCTACTTATAAGGAGGAAATATGATCAAAAGAATTTTACTTCCATTGGATCCATCACCATACTCTGAAGCCGCAACAGATTATGCCATTCAGATTGCAATTGAAACTAATGCTCAGATTGACGGAATGGTAATATTGGATATCCCGGGTATTGAAAAATCTGTTGGCGCGGTTGCAATGGGTGGGCTCTATTGGGCTGATAAATTAGAAAAAAAGCGAGCTGAAGAGGCCCATGAACGCGTTAATTCTCTACTTAAAAAATTTAAAGCACGTTGTAATGAAAAAAATGTAGAGGCCAATGAAACGAAATATCAAGGGAGTCCCGGCGCCTGTATCATTAAAAATTCGATCTATTATGATATGATTGTTATGGGGTTGCGCACTTATTATAAGTTTGAAACTGATGATGAACCGGGGAATACGCTGGATAAAGTTCTTGGGCATACCATTACCCCGATTCTCGCAGTACCGGATAAATACAGCTCAATTGAAAATGGAAATGCCTTAATTGCTTTTAACGGCAGTTTACCGGCGGCAAAAGCATTACAGGGGTTTGTCCAATTAGCGATTAAAGAAAATATAAATATTAGAATTATAAATTCATCAGATAATAAAGAAGAGGGTGATACCTATCTTCAGCAGGCAAAAGCTTATGTAAAAACTTATATTGATTGTGAGATTGAAACAATTTGGACACCAGGGGATATAATTGATGTTGTAAATAAAGATCATCGTGATTGGGCTGATTTATTTGTAGTAGGCGCCCATTCGAAAAGTGGTATTCTTGATTTTATGGTCGGAAGTTTAACGAAAAATTTGATTGAATATGGTAAAAAGCCGGTATTTATTGGATAGAAAAGGTAATTTTTTCTTTTAATATGGAGTCAACTATAAGCACTGACTCTATCATTTAATCAAGACTAATCTATAGATTTGCTAAAAGAATTATAAATAAAGCCTAAGATCTTATTATATATGATTTTAGGCTTTCTTTGATATTGGTAAATAAATAAGCTCTACTTTTCAGTGTCAAAACTTTTTTCGTACTGACTCATAGCGCGCAAACTCATTCCCATATTTGAAAAACCACCGTCATGAAATAGATTCTGCATAGTAACCTTTTTGGTTAAATCAGAAAAAAGCGTTACAGCGTAATTAGCGCACTCTTCAGCAGTAGCATTACCGAGTGGTGACATTCTTTCAGAAAAATCAAGCAATCTATCCAGTCCTTTAACACCACTTCCGGCTGTTGTTAAAGTTGGAGATTGAGAAATTGTATTTATGCGAACTTTTTTCTCGCGGCCATATATGTAACCAAAACTGCGGGCAATTGATTCCAACAGAGCTTTTGCATCGGCCATATCATTATATCCATAAAGCGTTCTCTGGGCAGCAACATAGGAAAGAGCTACAACCGATCCCCATTCATTTATTGCATCAAGTTTATAGGCGGTTTGTAAAAGTTTATGAAAAGAGATAGCAGATACGTCAAGAGTTTTTTTCAGATATTCATAATTAAGATCATCATAAGTTCTTTTTTTACGTACATTGGGTGACATAGCCACCGAGTGTAAAATAAAATCAATTTTTCCGCCAAAATGTTCCATAGTTTTTTCTAATAGATTAATTAAATTATCTTCACTGGTCGCATCTGCCGGAATCACAATGGAACCGGTCTTTTTGGCAAGATCCTCTATGTTTCCCATTCTTATGGAGACAGGCGTATTTGTTAAAACGAATTTTGCCCCAAAATCATGAGCTTTTTCAGCTGTTTTCCAAGCGATGGACATTTCATTTAAAGCACCAAATATTATGCCTTTTTTACCTTCTAATAAATTATTAGCCATTTTTATAACCTTTCTAAATTTTGAAAGCGGCAACTAAATAAATTTAATCTTATTACCAATAATAAACTGATTATTCAGTTTTTCTATTCCTGTTCTATTCAAAAAATTCAATTTACCTTACTTGCTTCTAAAACTACCACCTGCCTCAGGCTGTGCAGACAGAAATAATACTTGCGGTGCAAGACCATTTTCGTAAATTCCTGTTTGTAGAGAAAATAAGCAAGGATCCACTAAACTATGTAATGTTGGTTATGCTTTGATAACAAGACAGTCTTCTTGAGTCTCAAAAAATGGGAAAAAATCTTGCCATACTGAGTGATTCCTTATAATTAATATGACATCAGGAGTTCTTCTTCTATGACTATGGAGAAGTTTGTTAAAATATCCGGCTGATTTTCTTCCGGCACATATGTATGCTTCAATTGTTCTTTCATATAAATTAATGAATTGTAAATTGTGTATAAGGCGTTTTCTTTACTCGATTATATTATATCTCCAATAAATATCATTCCCCTGATCATAAACTTTCTTGCCGAAGCATTTCACGAAAAACGTCACTATCATAAAAACACAGCAGGATGATGATCTCATCTTTCTGCATGATCGAAAATATTAGAATGAAGGTGATACATTATGACATTTCAAAACAACCTGTATGAAAGTATAAATCCTGGAATCTTTCTAATGCTTTTCCTTACTATTATTTTTCATTATTCCTGTCATAACAGACAAAATGAAGCAAAGTTCGAAACGGCTTTGGTTAACGGCACTCTGGCAAATGAGGGGTTTTTACGCTGTACGCGCTTTGTAGATGGCTGGCTGAGACATGCCGATCCAGCGACCGGCCTCATTCCTCGAAATTTGACAAATGACAGAGACATTTGGAATGCCCATGACTGCGGTGCGGATAACTACCCCTTTATGGTGCTCACCAGCGCTATTACTAACATTCCGTTATTCGAAGGACGAATGCTGGATATGCTGCACATGGAGACGAAATTAACTTCCCGTCTCGGTGCCATACCGGATGTTTACTCCTTCACGAAAAAAGATTTTAAATATGATGAAATAGATATGGCGAGGTTGATTTTCGGAGGTTCTGAATACATCAAAGACGGTTTACTACCGCTCACTGAATGGCTTGGTCCGAGCCCCTGGAGCGAGAGAATGCTGTCCATTCTCGATGATATGTGGCACATTGCTCCCATTCAAACGCCATTTGGCAATATTATTTCGACAAATGTGGAAGTAAACGGTGAAATGCTGCAAGTGCTGTCACGCATTTACTGGATGACTTCGGATGAAAAGTATCTGGAGTACGCTATTCGACTCGGAAATTATTATTTATTGGGTGATAACCATCCCACGCGCGATTTTACCAAACTAAGTCTGCGTGATCATGGTTGCGAGATAGTTTCCGGATTGTGCGAGCTATATGCAACAATCCATTTTGTCAGGCCGGATAAGAATTCAGCCTATAAAACAGCCGTCTATGAAATGCTCGACCGCATTCTTGAAGTCGGCAGAAATAAGGATGGTTTATTTTATAATCGAGTGAATCCGCAAACCGCTGAAATCATAAATGAGGGCATCGCTGATAACTGGGGTTACACGTTTAACGGCTACTACACGATTTATCTGATCGATGGCGTTGAACGTTATCGGGAAGCCGTGATTCTTGGCCTGTCGCACCTTGACAAGTATCGCAATTTTGACTGGGAGCACGGAAGCGCCGACGGCTATGCTGACGCTATCGAGGGTGCCCTCAATTTGTATAATCGTGAGCGTCTGTCCAATGTTGCCGACTGGATTGATAGCGAAATGCAGGTCATGTGGGAAAAACAACAACCTTCAGGTATTATAGAAGGTTGGCATGGTGATGGGAATTTTGCGCGTACAACCATCATGTATTGCCTGTGGAAAACCCAGGGAGTTACCATTCAACCCTGGCGTGAAGATGTTGTCTATGGCGCAGAGTTTGACAATGATATTCTATACATCACACTGCAAACACAAAAACCATGGAAAGGGAAACTGTTATTCGACCAGCCGCGTAGTAAAACTATTATGCATTTACCTCTGGATTGGCCGCGTATCAATCAGTTCCCCGAGTGGTTCACTATTGATTCGGAGACGATTTACAGCGTACAAATTAACGAAAATAAAGATGAAAGATTCCTGTTTGACGGCCTTCCTGTTGAACTCACTACCGGACAAAGTCGCA
>JAUVIB010000459.1 GCA_030592985.1 Calditrichaceae bacterium
ATAGTTTATAAAAAGATTCCATACTCGTAGCAATCCCATAACCGATCGCGTAAGGTGTGGATAACTTCGGTCTTGATATACCCGCTTCATCACAGAAATTCTCGGTGAACTCGCGCCAGGTAATATCAAGCCCATCGGTAATAATAAAGGCTTCGCCTGCCGCATTTGCATTAAAACAGGCTTTGATGATTCCATCAATTAGATTTTCAATATAGACGGGACAAGTCCAATGGCGCCCGCCATCGATATAACCGCCTTTGCCACTTTCTAACGCTTCGAGATATTTTTCCATAAAGGTGTGATCCTTGGGTCCGTATACATTGCCCGGACGGATGGCTGTAATCTCCATAGCGGTTGATTTGGAAAATTCAAAGATCCATTTTTCGGCAATCTTCTTAGTCTCATTGTAGGGGAAAATGGTATCAGCCATGGGAGTCGATTCATCAAGATTTCGTTTGTTTGGAAAACCATGCAAGGCCACCGTGCTGATATGAACAAATCGCTTTACCCCTTTTTCAACTGAAATTTGGGCAATATTCTGTGTCCCTTCCACATTGATCTTATAGAATTGTTCGTATGTGCCCCAGTCGGAAGCAAAACCGGCTACATGGATAACTATATCAATATTTTCCAAAGGTTTTTCAAGAGAGGATTTGTCTGTAATATCGCTGTGAAAAAGCTGTATATTCATACCGTTTATAAACGATAGGTCGGATGTTTCGCGTACAATTCCAACAACCTCATGGCCGTCTTTTAATAATTTCTCCGCAAGGTTACTACCGATAAATCCATTAATACCGCTGATTAATATTCTGCTCATTAAAAGGTCTCCTATAAATAGATGATAAACAGATCGGTTAATACACCCATAGCGGCATGAAGAATAAATACATACCAGATGGATCTTGTACGTAAAGCAATAGCCCCAAAAATAATTCCTACAATGATGGAGACGATGATTTCACCTTCCGGTTTACCGATGTGTATCAAACAAGAAGATATCGTTTGTATCAGAACAGCATTAAATGCGCCGAAACGCTCTTTTAAACCGAATAGAAGAAATCCCCGAAAAAAGAATTCCCAGGCGATATAATAGAAAATCACATACGCCGATTCATAGAAGAAAATAAGGTCGTGGCGTTCCAATAAAATTTTTGCCAAAGGGTATTCCAGGCGCACATCAGCCATTTTACTACCGGAATAAATGAGAGGAACAACAAGCAGCAAGAGGGTAATAACAGTTAATATGCTGCCAAATTTTATGTCGCCTAAACCAAAACCGTATTTGTATAAGGATTCCTTGAAAACAAACTTAATAAGAACAATTGGAATGACACACATCAAAATAAAAAAGATAAAAAACAGCCAAAGATGGGCGTAAAAATCAAATAACGGATGCGTGGTTAATCCCTGGAAATAACGGCCAAAATATTCAGCATAACCGTGATAGCGATAAAGCGTAAGCAATAGCGGGGCGCTTAGTAATAGTATATAAAATTTAAGATCATTCTTTTTATAATCTAAAGCATCAATTAAAGTTCTCATTAAATTTTCTCTCCAAAATGGAAGGTAAAATATTTTTTGTATTTATAATAAATCAGATACCCTGTCCAATAAGATATAAGCGACCAGATGATTCCTGCAATCAAATCGATAAAATAGTGGTAGCGGCAGTAGATTATGGAAATTAATATAAGCAAGCCGATGGGGATGTAGATGTAGAACAGTGTTTTATTATTCTTGTAACTAAGTATCATTGTCGTGATCAGAATGGCCGTATGCAGGCTGGGAAAGGCGTCTAATTTATTGGGTTCCAGAGTGTAAATTAAATTCCGTAAAAAATCAGTAAGCAGATAGCCGTGTAAGGGAACCGTATATTGATCCTGCAGATAAAACCTCGGACCGACGGCCGGAATAAAAAAATAAGTGGTATAGGCGATATAATATGTAAGCAGAAATATAAAAAAGTATTTTTCCACAGCCTGATATTGCCGCTTATATAACATCCAGACAAAAACGATTAAAGGCATAGGAAAATAGAGGAAATAGGCGATATATAATATTTCCGTAATAACAGGATGTATGTATTGGCTGATCCAAACCGTCGGACTAACGCCAAGAAGTGACAGGTCAATTTGATGAAGTAACGCATCGAATCGTGTTTGTGTGAAATAGGGGAGAATCATAAACAGTGTTTCAAAAATTAAAAAGAAAAAAGTCAGAGGTAATATGAATGCAAAAAGGTTACGTAGTCTCCCAAGGCTATGAATATTCCTGATTTTAATGGAATAAAGGTAAAAAAATAGCAGGGCCGGATAGGAAACAATAAGTTCAGTTTGGTAGGGTGTTTTGTTAAAGGTTATCACAAGGAAAAAAGTCATTATTAACCAAAACAGCAGATTTATAATATCAATGATACTTAACTTTCTCATTAATACAGATCCTTTTGATAAATACGGTATTTTTTAACAAGATTAAATTTAAGATTGTTCATGGCATTATTCATTAAAAAATTGTCTTCCAAAACCCAGTTGACTTCTACATAGATACCGCGGTGAGCTATGGCTTCATTTAAATGTCTGAATAATAGAATAGATATGCCTTTTTTCTGGAACGGTTCCAGGATTCCCATAGCCCATATGCGGTAGCGTCTAATCTTTTTTATCCCACGGAGCAATTTAAAGATACCAAAAGGGAATAGGCGGCCGTTTAAATTTTTCAGCAAAACATTAATATCGGGCAGCGCGATAATATAGCCGATAGGTTTACCGGCAGCTTCGGCAATTAAGACTGCTTCGGGGTGAATAATCATTTTCAGGTCAGTGGCAATCTTTTCCGCTTCAGAATCGGGAATGGGATAATAACCCCAGTTATTTTTCAATGATTCGTTGGTCAGGTGGACAATAATGCGAGCATCGGTTATCAAATTTTTCATGTTAATAGGTCGGATATTTATATTATAGCGAGCGGCGATTTTATCCGTAAAGTTTATAAAACGTTCGGGTATAGTATATCCCTTAGATGTATCGGTATTATAGACAAGCAGATCCTTTACCTTCATCAATCCGTATGTTTTCATGTGATCGTTATAATAAGGTGGATTATAGGATGACATAATTACCGGAGGTAAATCAAATCCTTCAACAATTAAAC
>JAUVIB010000055.1 GCA_030592985.1 Calditrichaceae bacterium
GATAATAAATATGATTTAAATGTTTTCAATTTCTCCTCCTTAAGAGTATTATGAATAATTATTAATTTTTTTATGATTCTATAAATACGAAAAATTTCAAAAAATGTTATAACAATAACACAGCATCTATCAATAATTAAATAAAATTATATAACTGTTTAATTTATGAAAATTATTAGAATTTTCCAAATACAAAGTGTACCTTCCATTGTCCTTGTCTACGACCGAAATAATCATAGTAATCAAATCCATATCCAAAATCAACACCAATTATACCAATCATGGGCATAAACATACGAACACCAACTCCGGCAGATCTACGAAAATCAAATATGTTTGTCTCTCCAAATTCCGACCATGTGTTCCCACCCTCTGCAAATAATAAACCAAAAATGGTTGGGTTAGGTGCAATCTGAAAACGCAGTTCCATTGTTACTTTTCCCATGGAGGATCCTCCTATGGGACTTCCGTTCGATGATACCGGTCCAACCTGACCATCATCATATCCTCTCAGTCCTTCAGAGAAACTCATTCCAGAACCTCCCATATAAAAATATTCACCAAACAGGGGTACTTTATTTTTGGAAGCTTCATTAATTATACCGGCTTTAAAACGAGAAAATAGAACTAATCCTAAAGGCATAGGCATAAACCATTCACTTGAAAAAATTGATTTAACATAATGCTTGTCTCCCCCTAATAATCCACCAGAATATTCTAATAAAAATGAATTATTTGAACCATGTGTAGGAAATTCCGGATTATCACGACTATCGCGGCTGATTATTTGTGTTATACTGATCTGCTCAGTAATACCTGCTGTATATCTCGGATAATAACTTAATAAATCAGGATCTGTGATATTTGTAATCGATGAAAGTGTATATCGTGCAATCCAATCTCCTCTAAAGAAATTATCAGGCCAATAAAATCGTCTTCCTAATCTTAAAGATCCGCCACGAGAAGCCTGATCCCAGGGATAATATCCACCACCACTCCGCGTATCGAATACGGAGAACCCACCAAGAGTTGGAGTGTCAAAGAGCCATGGTTCCGTAAAACTTATGGAAAATGAGCGATATATGGATCCAAATTGCCAATTAAAATCAAGTCGCTGTCCATCCCCACCAGAGAACGGATGAGCCATAGAAAAATTGTTAAAAGTTAAACCAAGGCTTCCAATTAGCCCGTCTCTTTGACTGTAACCGGCTGACATATTAGCCATATCGGTCGATTTCTCTTCAACTGATAATGTTAAATTAACCTTACTCTCCTCACCGGGAATCAACTCTACATTAGGTAGAATATCTGCAAAATAATTTAACATTTGAACATCTCTCGCGGAGCGTTGTAATTTGGCGCTGTTAAATACATTTCCCGGATGTATTTTTAATTCGCGACGAATTACTTTTTCATTTGTCCTTGAATTACCTTTAATAATTATCTTGTTAATATGTACAACATGCCCTTCTATTATTGTGAAATTAATATTCAGTGTATCATCACTTACCGGTATTTCATGTGGCTGTATATTAGCAAATAAATAACCTTGATTGTAGTACAGATCCTGGATTCTTTGTCTGGCGGTATTAAACTCCTCCTGATCAAAAGGTTGTCCTTTTTCAATTTCAAATATGGACTTTAATTCCTCATTCCCAAATATATCACTTCCTTCAAATGAAATATCGCCATAGTAATATTTTTCACCTTCATAAACCCAAATATCGATATACAGGTCGGTTTTATCTTCATTATAGGAAAGTGAATCTCGAATAATTTCAGCATCCCGATATCCCTGATTTTTATAATATTCAATTATTTTCTTAATATCTGATTTCAATTTTTTAGGGTCAAAATCAGCGCTGCGCCACCAGCGATCTTCTTGAATATCATCCATTGCGTCTAATAAATCATCGCTATCAATATTGTCATTTCCATGAAAAGTAATATTTTCAATCTGTACCTCATCACCTTCATTAAGATCAACAACCATATCTACACGATTATCACCTTTTGATTTAACCGTGTCTATATTTACTTCAGCTAACAAATATCCTTCATCATGATATTTATCTAAAATTTTATTTTTTATGTTAAATAATTTATAAGGTGTAATGACCATTCCTCTATACGTATTAATTTCCTCTTTAATATCCTTCTCCGAAAGCTGTTTCGCACCGTTTATTACAATATTATTTAATCGCGGATACTCTTTTACTTTAATTAATAAATCTAATCCTTGAAGAGATTGACCTGTTATATATAAGCTAATATCTGAAAATATTCGCAATACCCAAAGATTTTTTACAGCTCTTTGCAAGTCTTCTCCATTTACTTCAGATCCAACCATTAAACCGGAATTAAATCTAATTGAACTCGCGTCTACTTTTTTATTTCCATCGACAACAATTGAATTTATTCTTACTTTTTTAGATTGTGCATCAGATTCAGATATTAATACGAATGCAATCGCAATAACAAGAAAAATAATTTTTTGCAAGCCAGCCTCCATAATTTCTAGAAAAAAGATATTGGGTGTTGAAAACGTAATCTAATTTTAAAATCTTGTAAATAATAATTTGGACGGGAAAGATTATATATTCCCATTGATTCTCGATCATATTGGAACTCTAACAACATATTTTGATAAAAACGGTATTCTACACCAATAGAATGATTAAAATCAAAACCGGAACTATTTTGATTGTAAATAGAAACCAATCTACCTGTATAGGTCAAATAAACATCTTGTGCTAAGTATTTGCCAACAATAATCTCCGAGTTTTGCAATAAATGCATATAAGATGAATTCGAAGTAAAAGGGTTAACATATCTTCTATTATCAAGAGGTGAATTGTTAAACGTATTTAAGCTATTATGAAATAAATTGCTTGCAACACTAGAATGTACGCGAACCATATCGAATCCTAATTCCTTTTCCAATAAGCGCTCTACCGGACGCAGCAACGGTCGTATTAAATAACGGTCTGCGAAGGCGCCTCCTATTGTTGAAGCCTTTTCTGTAAGATTATCAACGGAATATCCTAAATCGGATAAAACTTGTTCCTGAGTTTCCCCCAATTTCGGTTCTGCTGAAACCAGCTTAAATCTAAGATTATCCAGTGTCATAACCTTTTCTTCCCGTCCTGTTTCCGGATCAATGGTATAAAGATCGAGATATATTGTTTTTGGAATTGCGCCCAGACTATCTCTGATAGTTGTATAGGCGCGTCCGGAAAAATCAGGAGTATTATTAAACTTGTTGAATTCTACTGAAAATCTTTCCACACGAAATGTAAGATCAAGATATTCAAGATCTCCACGATTGGAGGTAAATTTACCTACAACATTAAAATTGTCTTTATTGATTATACCTAATAGATGCAAGCCAGGGCTGGATTCATCAATAGACACTTCGGCATGTACATTATCGATGTATGCCGGAACATCTCTAACATATAAAACATCCTCACCTGATTTAACGATTATATCCCAATTAAGTTTTTGTAAAAAACGAACAGCAACGGATGGTTTTGATTGTGATTTCTTTGATATTATAAAGGGATAAGTAATTTGTGTATTATAGAGAAATATTGAACCACGAACAGTCGGATGTTTAATCGGACAAGCAAAATAAAACGATTCGTCTTTATTTTGTCCTGTTAAAAATATATTTCCCATCTCATTTTTTTTCATTATTCCTGGTATATGCAGTGAAATACCTTCTTCATCCGTTTTTAATTTTAAAATACCAAAATCAAGATCTAAATCCCGAAAATACCATGGCTTTAATTTCGAACCATCCGCCAAGGTTACATTTCGGACAGTATTTATTGCAATCTTCTGATCATCAACAAAAGCAGTAAAATCAATAAAGTCTATATTATTGGAACCTTCTTTTACTTCAATACGACCATTAATATTTTGAATATGTGGAGCCACATCCCGTAACCATAATTCCCCATCAGAAATATGAATTTTGGCTTTTTTTATTCTAATTCTGTTGTTGTTACCGCCTATATCTGCTTTTAAATGAATCATCGATTTTCCATCAAGGAAAAATCCTTCCCAATTGGGGAGATAGCGTAATATATCACCATCAAAAGATAAGGATAAATCTATCTCCTTTTTTTTATCCAATGGAAACAATCCATTTGCTGAAAAATCGAAACTGCCTTTTTTATTTAGACTCAATTCTTTAATCTCGAGATTATGGTTACTAATATTGTAAAAATCTAAACTATCGGATAGAAAATCTGAAACTGAAAAATGCAATTGGTCAAATCCAACCTTAGCTAAAATTCCGTCTTTAATACTAGACTTTAGCGAAATTTCCGGTGATTTGCCTGTTCCTGAAATATTTACAGTATAAGAAGCATTTCCGGTTATAATAGGTTTTTGCAGGCCTAATGTATTAAAAATATTATCTATAGTAATGTTTTCCCCTGAGAATTGTCCATTTAAAGAATCAGACTCAAAGAAATATTGAATTCCTCCTTCAATATAGGGTTGATTATTTAAACTTATTGCAACCGTATCGATATAAATAGCCTTGTTATTTCCATATAAATCAAGGTAAGCTTGATAATATCCCATATTATTTACAACAAATTTTTCCGCTGATATTTTTGCATTATATTTAGGTTTATCAAGCGAACCGCTAATACTGATATTGCCGTTAATTTCACCTTGCATCCTAAAATCTTCTGTCTTATTTGAGTCTGAAAATACTTTTACGACCTTGAAATCCTTAAAACTTAAAAATCCATTAAGTTGTTCATCAGCAGTCAAATCAATATCTAATTTACCAGAAATCCCTTCCGGAAAATCTATTTTTGCATTAAATACTTCACTATTTAAAAACGTGCTGAAATCTCCTTTAAGATTCTTTATTTCAACTGTACCATAAATTTCTTTTTGTGTGGAAAATAAATTTTTAACAGTCGTTGTAAAAATGAAATCATTTTGAGTATTTCTTTTTTCCTGAACAAAAACTCTTCCATTTAATTTGTCAAGATTTCCTGATAAATTCATCTCTGTGTAAATACTATTTAATGAGGTTTTAAGAATTTTATTACTTGTAAATAATGCGAACGGAAAATTTTCTATATTCGCGTTTAAAATTTCAGGATTAGTTGAATAGTTTTTTATAATTAGTGAGCCTTTTAGGTTTTTTTCGCTTGAGTTTGTCATATTTATCAACAAATCATTATCCAAATTTTGCATATTTCCGGACATAGTAAAAAGTGTTTTTTTATCTTCAATAAGATATTGCCAATTTCCATCAATTGCCCATTTTTTTAAATTCAAGCGTAGTCCAAGATTGAGCGCCTGTTCTTTATTACTTAAATTATCAAAAATGACGTGGCTGCCAGTTTTATAAGACAAGCGGATATATCCATCAACGTTTTCATCCCCAATAACATATTTAAACATTCCGGACAATGCCATTTCTTTAAAAGTACTTCTCATATTCTCCATTTGAATAAAATCTTTATCACCTCTAATCCTGCAGCTAAGATGATCTGTTTTATTGGAATTGTTATATATAAATATAATTTGTGATGTTAAATCGTAAGAAAATGCTTTCTTAAATGATATAGAAAAATTAGATGTTAATGATATTCTATCCCAAACTGGGATTTCTAGTTGGTAAAAAGTGTTTATTTTTGCAATTTTAATTTTCTCTAATTTTAATTTTCCATTAATTTCAGGATTAAAGATATCGCTGATATAACCGGAAAAGGAGATTGGAGCATTAAAAAGTAAACCATTTACATCATTAACATTGAGTTTATTATTTATTATTTTTCCATTAAAATTTAAATCTGCAATTTCGACATTATCCGATAATAGAGTAAATTTCTCCACAGAAATACTACCGTTTATAATCATATTATCTATAGACATTCCTTTATTTTCAATCTTTAATTGTCCGTCAATAATACCGGATTTTAAACCTTCGACATAAGATTTACTAAAAGGAAAAATAGACTTACTTAAATCATAATTATTAATAATAATATCAGCATAAATATTTTCATTAAATAAATCGATATCTACCAAAAGCTGTAATTTATTCGCTGTATAGGAAAAAATATCGCCCGTTACATCTATTTTTATATTTGATGAATCTTCTGATGTAAGCCATCCATTTAAATTTTGGGCAATTATTGTATTAGTATCCTTAGTGCGCCATTCAATTAGTGCATTTTTAACAATCACCCGGTGGATCTGCTGTAATGGTCTTAATTTTTCGCGAAAAAACCGATAATCTGCCTGTTCATTAGACGCTTGATTTGATTCTTTGTATTTATGTATTATTACTTTCGGATTTACTAAATAGATTGAATTTATGGCATGTTGTCTATCTGACGGATTAAATATAATATTCCATAAACTGAATCTAAGACTGATAGCATCAATGTTTATTGAAAACTGACCATTGGATGAATTTAATGAAACATCCGTAAAATCAAGTGTCCCATAACCAATATCAAATTTGTCAATTTCCAGAGTACCGGTAGAAGTATCAATTATTTTCGGAATCAGATACTCCTTAAGGGGCTTATCCAGAGCAGTTATTCGTAATAATACCGGTAAGGCTGAAATGAATATGCCAATCAAAGAAATAAATACAGCTAATATTAAAATAGTTTTTTTCATTTTAATGTTATTTTTTTACTATTAAACTATATTACGAGCTTAATATCAATATGTTCCCGCTATTGTTTTTATATAACTTATTAATTTAATGAAATTGAAAATAAGTATCAATAAAAAGAGAAATTTACTTGGTTGGTTCTGGGTTGTCCAGGTTAGGTATAGGATATAGGTCTATTTACCCTGTGATCACAATTTCCAAAATTTATCTCACTCATCAATTTAAAAAGTCTATTTAAATAGGTATTATAGATGAGACACACTTGGACTATTATTTTTTATGCATCATAAGGTAAGGGAAAAAGTTTTTAAGTCAGCAAAATGGATTGAATTATATAATTGACTACAATCATTATTTCACATAGAGTAAAAAATATAGTTTATCTAAACCATAATATGAATACTATATTTGAAACATCATAATTGTTCAGCTATAATTTCAGCAATATCTTTAACTGCTACATTCGAATCTAATTCATTCCCGGCATCCCGCATCATGGTTAAACAGAAAGGGCAGGAAGTGCAGACTAACTCAGCTCCGGTTTGTTCTGCTTCCTTAAAGCGATTTTGACGAATAGCCTCTTCACCTTTCTCCTCTTCTTTCCACATTTGTGCACCGCCAGCACCACAACAGAAACTATCATTTTTATTGCGATCCATTTCTATTAACTCAATGCCGAAAGATGTTAGACCTTTGCGAGGAGCATCATAAACTTGGTTATGTCTGCCAAGGTAGCAAGGGTCATGAAAAGTTGCTATAATATTACTTTTATTCTCTATTTTTATTTTATTATCAGATATCAATTGTTCAATGAATTCACTATGGTGTACAACTTCGTAGTTGCCGCCAAATTGAGGATACTCATTTTTCAATGTATGCATGCAATGAGGACAGGTAGCAACAATCTTTTTTACTTTTGCTGAGTTAAGCGTTTGTACATTTTCTTCGGCCATCATGGAAAAAAGATACTCATTTCCCGCTCGTCTTGCACTATCGCCAGTGCAGCTTTCTTTATTTCCCAAAACTGCAAAATTAATATTAGCTTTATTAAGTATTTTTGTAAAAGAGCGAGCAATATTTTGTCCTTTTTGATCAAAAGCGCCGGCACAACCTACCCAATAAAGTATATCATAATCGGGATTTTCATCCACAGTTTTAACTTTTATAGACTCATCCTCTTTAGCCCATTTCAAACGATCGTCATTAATATTCCATGGATTTTTATTCCTTTCCATACCGTTGAACGCATTTTGTAATTCTTTGGGAAATTTTGATTCCATTAACACGCGGTCACGTCGGATATTTAAAAGGTCCATCATGGGCTCGTTACCAACTGGACAGACATCAACGCAGGCTGCACAGGAAGTACAAGCCCATAATGCTGATTCACTTAATGCAAAATCCAGTAATGGATTTTTTGACCCATTATCCGATAAAATAGAACCTATATTATCGGAAATATAGTAACGTTTATTTACTTCCAAAGCAGATGGACTAAGTTCCTTTCCTGTTTGATAAGCTGGACAGGCATCTTGACACCGATTGCACATTATACATGCAAAAGAATCAAGTATTGAAGTTTTCTCTAAATGTTCCAGATGAGAAACACCAAATTGTTCTATTTCTTCATTTTCAAAATCAATTTTATCCATCGTTCCGTAAGAATCTCTATGAGGACGGCTAAAATAATTAATTGGCCCCATAAATAAATGAGCATGTTTGCTGTATGGAAAATATGGGATAAAGGCAAGAATTAATCCTAATGCAATCCACCAGCAGAAATGAACAAAAAAATACAAAGAATCTGTGGACATGGATGACCACAATTGTGAAAGTCCGGAAGCAAAAGGTTGCCAGGAATCCGCTCCGGTAGCCGCAATGTGAAAGCTTGCTCCTAAAAATCTAAACCCAATATGCGCCAAAATGAATATACCTACTATTAAGGAATCACGTCTAATTCCTTTTTGAACTCCTTTGTATAATAAAATATTATCATTAAATACTAATTTATCCGACCCAATAATAAATCTTCTTATCAGAAAGAAAGACATTGAAAAAAGAGCTAAAACGCTAAAAATATCAACGAAAAGTCGATAATAATTTCCAAATGAACTTTTACCAAGAAAGATAAAACCAGGAATAAATCCCTCTAAAACATCACCGGGGTTCACAATAAAATATAAAATAAATGCCCATGCTAAAAACAAATGAACAATACTTACACTTAAACGTTTTTTTAAAACAGTTTTTTGTACAACAACAACAATGGCTGCTTCACTTATTCTTTTCCAAAGATAATCGAGAAACAGTACTCCCTGGCCTTTACCAATAACTCGAATCATTTTTGAAAAAGAAATCCAGGACATATAAAGAGAAATAGTTACTAAAATAACAAAGATGATTTTTTCATAGGAATTAAGCATTAATCTTTTCCATATTTAAAGTAAAAGGTTACTAAAATAATTACAACCTCACTAGCTATTAAGTAATCTCCATTGGTAAATTGTCATGATTCATACTCTTCGTTAAATATTCAAGTTTTCTCGAACTGTGTGACAAAATTTCTCTTTTGCCAGAAAATTGAGAGACCCATGAGTATAAACAAGTAATTTTGATTTACTTTCATATATATTTTCTTTATTGTTTTTTGTAGATTTTTTTTCATAAACTACTTTTTTGAAAATTCAGTCGCTAAACTATTAATCTCCTCATTCGCGATCTCACCTGAACATATAATAATTCGAAATGCAAAACGAATTGATTCTCCCTTTTTTAAACTCAGGTTCAATTCTTCTTTGCCTTCTGAAAAAACCTTCTGTCCCAGTGGGTTTACAGAAAAAAGTCCATATCCTCTTGCATGCCAGTAAGCAGGATAGCCAGGATTTTCCTTATGATCTATGATAACCACAGCGACTTGCTCATTTTTATATTTACCAAAAAGCTTCATCCATTTAGCACGCGTTCCCCATACATCAGTACCGGTTTTCCCTTCGCTACTAAGGTAATCACCCGAAACTAAATCATTATTAACCGCTTTAATCTCAGTAGGATTCCCATACGAATCGGTCAGTGTAACATATCCGTCTGAAACTAATTCTAATTCGCGGCTTACCCGGATTGCAAACATTCCTTCTTTAGTATCTGTGAAAAGAATATCTTCCTGTGCTGTTAACGTGCTGATCCGATCTATGATTCTGATGTTACCCTTATCAATAAAATGAAAAGTGATATCCTCTTTAATCTGAGTTTTTCCTCCTCCGTCCCAGTTAGTCTTAACGGTGAGGATTCCTTTTCCTCTATCTGATTTTACGGCTACAATTTCCTGATGCCGAATGGTTCCGGAGTGGGATTTTTGATCAATCGGGGTAGCTTCCGAGTGTCCCCAATAATCGAAACCATTCACATTTCCATAGTTTAGCCAAATACCTACATGATGAGGATGGTCATAACGTTCTCCTGATGCTTTTTTCATAGGATACTTACGAGTAATTTCCGTACCTTTTGTAGTGAAAACTGGCCATAAACATGGTTTCATGAGGTTGGTTGAATAGATATATGAAGTAAAAAGATCATCCCCGAAGTAGATATCAACACTTTTTTTAAGCTCATTATTTTCTACCCTGACAATAGTTATTGGTGCTTCTTCTGAATTGTCTTTAGAACTTTTATCAATCTTCCCGTCTGTGCAAGAGGTGAGTAATATCATCAATACGATTTGACCTAATATGCTGACTTTTAAGCTCATTTTTCTTCCTTTTTAGTTACAATTTATACTGAGTCAGGAATTATAAACGGTTGACGATACTCTTTTCGCGATATCATTAAATTCGCTTCCTCATCATTTTTAAATTTCATAGTTGCCGGATCAAATTCCAAAGAACGTTCCAGCTGGTAAGCAATATTACCTAAATGCATAACCGTACATGAATTAACACCTTCTTGAATTTTAGCATTCAGCATTGATGGATCATTGGCTCGGATCGCATCGATAAAATTTTTATAATTATTTGCCAATCCACTTCCGGAGGAGCCTAACTCGCGTTCTTTTCCCATGTATGTTTGCCATTTATCTACATTTTTGGCCATGTAGCCTTTGGAACCATAGAAAAGATTACCAATCGTATTGGTAGCACTTTTCATATAACCGGAAGCGTCTGAATTATCGTCTCCTAACCGGACTTCACGATTGCTGATCCAGTGTCGCACTTCAAACTGTAAAATCTTCTTCTTATCTCCTTTGCCTGCTGCATTTGGAAATTCGAATAGAGCCATTAGATTATTAGGAGTATTCTGTGCGTCATCAAACATTAAATGTCCACCCATTGCTGTGATCCGGGTTGGTAAACTAACATCTAATCCCCAGCGGGCGATGTCCAGTTCATGAACCCCCTGGTTACCCATGTCACCATTTCCATATTCAGTATTCCAATGCCAGTTGTAATGAAAACGATTGGGATTGAATGACCGTTTTGGAGCCGGTCCAAGCCAAAGATCATAATTAACTTTTGAAAGATATTTTTTTGTAAATGATCCGAATGGATGCTTTTGACCCTCGGGCATGGGTCCATCCGGATAGCTTCCAATAGTATCTCGCCATTTATAACAAATGCCTTTCGCAAGATATACTTCTCCCAGTTGACCGGTGTGTAAAAATTCTGCTGCCGTTTGTGCACAAGGATTATTTCTCTGTTCTGCTCCATCCTGAACAATAACGCTGTATTTTTTTGCTGCCTCTATCAATTTTTGACCTTCATAGATATTGTAGCAACAGGGTTTTTCAACCGAGACATGTTTTCCGGCCTGAATGGCCCAAATTGATGCCAGAGCGTGCCAATGATTCGGAGTCACCACAGATACAGCATCTATACTTTTGTCTTCAAATAACTTCCGCATATCTACGTATGTTTTGGGCCGCTTTAGTCCTTTATCTGTGAAATGTTTTTTAATAATCTTCGGATAAAGGTTTTCATCCACATCACAAATCGCTGCTACCTCCACGTTATTCAATGCGGAATAGTTTTGAATGTGAGATTGTCCCTGCCCCCTGATACCTACTACAGCTACCCGTACCCGATCATTTGATCCTTTAATATTAGCATTGAGAATGAGAGGGAAACCAATTGCTGCAGCGCCTGTAATACTGTTTTTGATGAACTTTCTACGTTTCATATTACGCTCCATATATTTATTTATATATCCGACTAATTATAGAGACTAATATTAATTAATATAAGACTTAGAGGTGTGCTCTTGCAATATGATGCTTTGAAATAGATTCTGACTTTAATTATATTTAGAAAACTATTGTTTTAGAATCTTTTCAATAGAATTTAACGCTTCTACAAGTAATTTAGGGCCAAAGCCGGTAGCTCCCTTTTTAAAAATTTTCTTGTGATCTACATTATACGCAATCCCGGCAATATCAATATGTGCCCAAAGTGTTTTGGCGATAAATTGCTCTAAAAACTTTGCAGCCGTTATTGCTCCCCCCCATCGTGATCCAATATTCTTTAAATCTGCATAATCACTTTTTATTTCTTCGAAATATGGATCAATAAGGGGCATTTTCCAAAGTAAATCATTTGAATTCATTCCTGCTTTAAACAATATATCAGCCAATTTATCAGAATTAGAAAAAAGTCCAGCCATTTTATCTCCTAATGCAACAACACAGGCGCCAGTCAAAGTGGCAAAATCTATAATCACATCGGGTTTGTATTCATCTACTGTATAGGCGAGAGCATCAGCTAAAATCAATCTTCCTTCAGCATCTGTATTAATTATTTCAATCGTTTTACCGTTATAGGCAGTTACAACATCCCCCGGCTTGATAGCTCCGCCGCCGGGCATATTTTCAACAGTGGGAATAACACTAATAACTTCATATTTTGGTTTTAATTGAGAAACAACA
>JAUVIB010000205.1 GCA_030592985.1 Calditrichaceae bacterium
ATAGGGACTTATATCAACTAATTTTGCCTCGATATTTAATACTTTAGCAATATCTTGAGCGTCTTTTATATGTTCTTTGTCTGAGTCCTTATCGGGCATTATTAAGGCTAAAGTTTTTTCGGAACCCACGGCTCTTTTACACAAAGCAGCAACCACTGCGGAATCGAGTCCCCCGCTAAGCCCCAGAACTACACTCTCTCTTTCTAACTTTTCCATATATTCTTTGATATAATTTTCTAAAAAAACAGAAATCCTTTCCGGCTCTATTTTCATTTTAGACTGAAGCTCATTTAATTTGATATTAAGATTCATTTCCTGGCTTATATTAAGTTTTTCTTACATTTATTGTACTAAATTTAAAATGTAATACAGTCATATTTAGTACAAATCCAATTATAAAACCTATCGAAACAACGAAGTTTATTAGTACTTTTGAAGCTTTTAACACGTTATTGCCTTTAGGAGTCTGGATTTATCCTGCCTTTCGAATTTCTATTCTTTCCTTCTCCGGTCTTATATAATTTTTTTCCCAAATTGGTCCGGTAAGGCGGTCGACTTCATCGCCATAGGCTGCTAAACCTTCAGCATACTTTTGATCTTTCAAAGCTTCGGCGGCGGCAATGTCAATGATGTCATTTACAACAATAACTTCATCCACCATACGGCAATTCAATGTTGTTTTAACCACATCCCCGACCGTCTGTTCTTCGTTCAGGACCGAAATTACTGCGGATACTGGCTTATTTAATGTTATTTTGATTATCCTCGATTTATAATTATTTGCATGACTTTTAATTATATTCTATATCCCTTATTTTGCGTTTTTGATAATACGTTTCCCAAATGGGGTCCATTATTTGCTTTAAATGGCTACCGTATTGTCTCATTTTGTTTGCATATTTTGGATCGCTGATTGCCTGCATTGCCGCTTCATCTTCAGAATGAGCCCCGTTTTTTTGTATAATCCGTCTAAGCATTGGATTATGATCACGAATGGCGCATTCGGCTAACATGTTTCCCATTTTTTCAGATGGCTGGCCATCAATATAGCTGTGATGCCATTTTCTTAAATCATTATAAAAAGAACCTGAAAGGATACTGTTTAAATTGCCGCCGGACTGATAGATATCTTTAATATTATGGGTGAAATAGGGAATAAAAACACAGGGCATAATATTACCATTCCAGTCAATATAAAAATAACCTGTGCGTGGCCTGCCTGAACATATACAACCGTTACTTAAAGGGCCGCCGTTCCAAAAATCGGCAATAAAACGTTTTTGTTTGCGCACCAGCTCCCGTTCACGCATCCACATATATAAGCGTTCTTCCGGCGTTGGCATCAAATCAATTGTGAATGAGCGGCCTATGGGCATGTATTGAAATATCCAGGCATATAGGGCACCCTGCTGATCCATGAAATATTCATAGAACTCATCGCTTACAACCGTTTTATAATTATTGCGGGAAGCCGTTACAGAAAGGCCAAAGGGCACGCCCACCTCTCGAAGATTTTCCATAGCCGCCAGGATTTTTTTAAATGTTCCTTCACCGCGGCGTTCGTCGGTTTCTTTTTCAAAACCTTCCACCGAGATAGCCGGTGTAATGTTTCCAATATCGGCTAATCTGACAGCCACTTTTTCACTTATCAGCGTTCCATTAGTATAAACCAAAAACAGATGATCGGGAAATTCAGCGGCAAGATCAATAATATCTTTACCGTTGTCGCGGTAAATGAATGGCTCTCCGCCGGAGATAACCGTAAAATGCCGGCCCCATATTTCCCGTTCTTCGGTTATAATCTTCTTAAGCAGATCGTAATCAAGCTTATTATGGTTTAAATCAGAACTGCTGGCATAACAACCCTTGCACTTAAGATTGCATGCTTTGCTGGGTGAGATGGTTAAAAATTGCGGTGCTTTGAAGCCATGGCTCTCTTCAAAAGCTATCTCTTTATCCGTAGTAGATTTTATCTTTTCAACCGCAGTTGCCAGATTTTTTAAAACTTTTTCGGATATTAATCCATTTTTAATACTCTTGGCAAAGGCGTTCCAGAAAGCGACAGCCAGATAATACTTGTCCTCCTGAACGCCGGGTGGGGATTGATTTTTATTATCATCAACCATACTTTTCCATAATTTTTTTTCTGCCACCTTAAATCCGATTTCCCTGATTATTTTTATTTTAACCAGGTTTATCAGAAGAATCGGTAATATGTCTCTTTCTATATTTTTTATTGACAATTTCATAACGACACATCCTTTCTTAAAATTAAATCAGTAATGTGTACATCCGCTGCCTTCTCCCCGGCATAGATAATTTCATTTGCCCAGTTAAATTCAAAAAACTGAAAAGCGCCGACATCCGGCGTAATAAAAATATCAGCTGGACTCTCTTTTAGGCGTAAGTTTAATATGACGTTTTCCATGGTCATAGCCACCTGAATCATCTGCCGCCGGATACCGAGTTTCATTGCCGGTTGAGAAGGTAATACATTCTCTTCATCCACCTTAATACCGTTTTCATTAAAGAAACGAAGAAAGCGCTGTAAAAATGAATTGGAATTAGCGGCTGCTAAAATATTCTTCGGTGTTACCAGCTTGCCGGAATTAAGACGGCGTGCGTGGTGGTGCACCGGCGGAGTGGCGCTGACTGCAATGATCCTTTCCGCACCCATTTCTCTGGCAATGTTTACCGGAACAGGATTTACCACGCCGCCGTCGATTAAATAGTTACCGTTTATTTTAAAGGGTTTAAACAAAAAGGGGAATGAAATACTAGCTCGTATTGCATTAACCAGCGAACCAGAATTTAAAGTAATTTCTTCACCACTGTTAATATCTGTAGCGACACAGGCAAAGGGAATTTTAAGTTCTTCTATTTTTTGCTCGCCCACTAAAGCGAGTAAAAATTTCTGCAGGCGTCGTCCATCCAGTAAACCATCAAGTTGAAAGCGTTTAGGGAAGAGTATCTTTACAACACTAAGCCAATTTGTTTCACAGGCAATTTCTTCAATCTGTGCAGCATTTAATCCGGATGCATAAGCCCCGCCAATCAGAGCGCCCATACTGGAACCGATGATCATATCAATATTTATTCCCTGCTGTTCTAATACTTTAAGGACACCTATATGAGCTAGTCCACGTGCCGCACCACTGCCCAGAACTAATGCTGTTTTTGGCTGTTTTCCTGTTTCTGTGGTTTTGCTAATTGATTCAACTATTCGCATGCATTTCTCTCAGAAAAGTAAAATTATGTTGAATTTTTTTTCTTATTCTTTCCGTGTGATATTGCAACTCCTTTTTATTTAACAGTTCGTCAGGGCCATCATTAGAAATATTTATACGAAGTGGCGCTAAAATATTTATATAGATATCATGCGGGCGTGGAAAGAATTGTCCTGAAATTAAAGATTTTTCACTACCCAAAATTACTATTGGAATTATGGGTACTTTGCACTTAACAGCTAGCCTTAAAAAACTATTTTTAAAAGGTAATAAATCAGGTTTCGCATTTATCTTACCTTCAGGTAGAATAAGAAGTATTTTATTATTTTTTAGAATTTTTTCCGCATGAATTATAGATTTCTTGTTGATTTCTTCATTGCCAACCGGAATGCCATATACACTTCTTAAAAACAACATTTTAAATGTACTGTTAAAAACTTTTTCTTTAGCAAATGTATGAAAGCTTCTTTTGATAGCAGTCATTATTAAAAATCCGTCTAATAAACCTGGATGGTTGGCAATTATAATTGCCGGCCCCTTTTTTGGTATATTCTCTAAACCTCTAACGAAAATACACATCACAAGATAGAAGTAAATTTTTGATATATATTTAATAATAAAGTAAATCATTATCATACTCCAGCAAACAGTTTTCCGTATCTAAGGATTGAAATAAACAGCTAAATTCTAAAAACAGATACCAGAAAATTGCCGATTTTTACCTTATAATTTATTTATTTAGATCGTTTTAAATAACGCTTAGTAAAAGTTTTATCAGAAATCCCAGTATCAAATTTTACATCATCCAGAATCATTTTAGTGCTGTGTTCTTCTTTTAAATCTTTGATTTCCATCTCTATTGAAAACCAGTATTTACCAATTTTTTCGATTTTACGACGGGTCATTACTTTCCACAGGTTGCCGCCTTTATCGTAGTATTCAATCTTCTCTGGGTACAAATTGTCCTTGCGGATGGACATTTTAAGCATACCATACTCTTTGTTGATTCCTGCTTTTGGTTTTAACTCCATTACCCAATGAGTATCATTTTCACTGAGTTGTTTGGCATCGTAATCTTTGGCGTATTCAAAAGAGCTCAAATCATCGTATGTAAAATCGGTGCCGGCAAATTTGGTATTTTTTACGTGTGAAGCGATTCTTCTAACCTTGTGAAAAGCCGGCATATATAGATACTGAACATCATCAGGCAGGCTAAGGAAAGCGATGCCTTTTTGATCGGCTGGTGCGGTAAAACGCATAATCCGTTTTTCGGTTCCTTTTTGCAAAAAGGTGGTTTCTCGCACTTTTTCTTTACCGTTTTTATCGATTAAAACCATTTTCATATTTGCAGTCTGATCCTGTGGTGCATTTACTACAACATCCGCTTTAGCAACGATGGACTGAGCGTCCTGGGCAAATAATGAACCTGTTAATAGTAATGTAAACAGGCAAGCTAATACTGAGTATTTTTTCATTGGATATTCTCCTTTTATTGATGATTTGTTCAATTTTATTTATTTTTGTAATTATTAACGGCGGACTTGAATTTCTTTTTAGCGCCGCTGATCTTCTTCATCGCTTCAAGGCGGTTAAAATCGCCTACAAATTTAGCTTTACTTAACAAAATGAGCGCAGGCAGAAAAGTAATGGCGCCAAAAGCACTGATCAGCATGCTGGTTGCCGTCAACCAGCCAAAACGCTGCATGGGTACTAATTCACCTAAGACCAGTACGATAAAACCCATAGAAACCGTTAAAGCATTTATTAAGATTGCCCGCCCGGTAGTTTTTAGCGTTTTCTCTAATGCTTCTAATTCCGATTTATCGCGGGCAAATTCTTCTTTAAAGCGGGATGTAAAATGAATGGAATAATCAATGCCTATTCCAATGGCGATACTGGCGATCATAATCGTTGCCATATCCAGTGGTATATTTAAATAAGACATCAGCGCAAAATTTAGCAACACAGTTAAAGCAATTGGGGAAACGGCAATCAGACCTCCGGCAATCGATTTTAATTGTATCATCAGGATCAAAGTTACTAATACAAAAGCGATAAGCAGGCTTTGAAACTGGCTTTTCATAATGCTTTCGTCCAGGCGCGTAAAAATAAGCGGCATACCTGATTGTTCTGCCTTGAGTTCAATTTCTTCACCTTCCAAAGAATTCTTTTCAACAATAGCAAGAGGCAGGGCTAAATTGTTATCATTCAGAAGCCAAAGGTCATCGCGTAATGCATCACGAAATTTGACGTTCGATTGTAATTCCTGCGGGAAAAAAGGCAGCAAGCTCTCAACCGCGGCCATAATTTTTTTATATTTGTAAGTTTCGTTTAAGATGACCTGTATAGAATGGGCGGTTTCGGGCAGTAATTCCTGATCTTCCGCAGAAAGAAAAGGAAGACGTCGCTTTAATATTTGCAGAAGGCTGGCCTGCGAAGGAAGGACGCCGTCTTCCAATTGTTTAACAATATCCCGCCGGATTGAGACGGTTCGTGTTTCGTCTTCAATAATAATCTCGGATTCATCAAGAAAAAAGTCGTCCAGCTGTGTTCCGATTTCTGTAAGGGTATTATTATCAAAGTGTACTGTTTCAATTTTCTGAATTGCCTTGATTTTATTTTTTAATTCCTTTTCATTAACAATTGCATCTTCATCACGTTTATGTATATCTAAAAGGATTGATGATGCTATTTCTTCGGCAAGATATTCCTGAATGTCCGGCTGATTTGCATCAACATTCTGAACGGATATAAGATTTTTGTCTAAGCGGTTAATAACATAATCGTTGATGGTATCTACAATCTTCAGGACTTCCTGGGTTTTTACCGTACCAAGATTGGCCTGTACAATACCTTCGTTTGCCTCGGCGTTAACCAGTTGTTCCATTACCGATTCGCC
>JAUVIB010000050.1 GCA_030592985.1 Calditrichaceae bacterium
AGCGACTTAACATACTTATTTACAATTAGTTAACGCTATCCCCCTTAGAAAAGGGGGCAAGGGGGATGTAACCCTTATAAATTCAAGAAATTTATATATTACTTGCTGAGCTAAGGACATAATCAAATAAATTAAATATATTCATTCCAGCTTTTCACCTTCAAATCTTCCGGCTTTTTATCGACTAAAGCCTCGACCAGGCGCATGGCAAGTTGACGGTTCGTAATCAACATGACATTATAGTCCACCGCTGCCCGGCGGATGAGATAACCATTAGTCAATTCATCTTTTTGAAAATTCTTCGGAATATTTAAAACCAGATCAATTTTCCCACTTTTAATATAGTTAATTACATTGGGTTCTTTTTCATCCAAAGGCCAGTAAAGTTTTTTAACTGAAATATCATTCTGTTTTAAAAATTTTGCCGTTCCATGAGTGGCATAAAATTTAACGCCGAGAGATTGCAGACCACGTATAGATTCTAATAATTCAGCCTTTGATTCAATTGGACCAGTCGATACCAGAACATTTTTAAAAGGAAAACGGTATCCCACAGAAATGAGCGCTTTAAGGTAGGCTTCATTAAAATCATCACCGAAACAGGCAACTTCACCGGTTGAAGCCATCTCTACACCCAAAATAGGATCGGCTCCTTCAAGGCGGGTAAAAGAAAATTGCGGCGCTTTAACCCCAACAAAATTTAATTCAAACAATGATTTGGGAGGTTGGGGAAATGGTTTATCCATAGCGACTTTCACGGCTGCTTTTATAAAATTATAATTAAGAATCTTCGAAACAAAAGGAAAGCTTCTCGAAGCGCGCAAATTGCATTCAATAACTTTTACTTCATTTTTTTTGGCAATAAACTGAATATTAAAAGGCCCGTTAATGTGCAGTCCGGCTGCAATTTTATCTGCAATCATTCGTACTCTGCGGATAGTCTCAAGATATAAACGCTGCGGGGGAAAAACCAGGGTAGCATCACCGGAATGGACGCCGGCGTTTTCCACATGCTCGGAAATGGCGTAAAGTACTACTTTGCCGTCCTTAGCAACCGCATCCATTTCAATCTCTTTGGAATTTAGTAGAAATTTGCTGATAACGGTAGGATGTTCAGGTGAAATATCAACCGCTTTATTCAGATATCGTTCTAATTCTTCGTCATTGGATGCAACAGCCATGGCCGCGCCGCTTAATACATAAGACGGCCTGACCAGAACGGGATAACCCACCTTATCGGCGAAAGCGAAAGCATCCTCCATGGAAGTAAGTTCACGCCATAATGGTTGATCAATATCCATTTCGTCCAACATACTTGAAAATTTGTTACGGTTTTCCGCCATATCTATATATTCAGCCTGTGTTCCGTATATTTTAATCTCTGATTCCGCCAGCGAAACGGCTAAATTGTTGGGAATCTGACCGCCCATGGAAACAATTACCCCGAGAGGGTTCATTTTATCATTTATCTCTATTACGGATTCAAGAGTAATCTCATCGAAAATCAGCATACCAAATTGATCGTAATCCGTGCTTACCGTTTCCGGATTGTAATTCAGCATGATGGTGTCATACTCAAGTTCTTTTAGCGCAAGACCGGCATTAACCGCACACCAGTCAAACTCCACGGAACTTCCAATTCGATAGGCGCCGGATCCTAAAATTAGAACGGATTTTTTACTTTGCGGATGAATATCATCCTCATGGCTGTTATAAGTAAGGTAAAGATAATTTGTAACTGCCGGATATTCCGCTGCAAGGGTATCAATCTGGCGAATAAATGGCCGTAACCCGAGTTTATGCCGGTATTGACGGATTTCTTTTTCATTTTTCGCACAAAGAATTGCCACTTGTTTATCGGAGAAACCGGTTTTTTTCGCTTCAAGAAGTAAAGCTTTCGGTGGAAGTTGTTCATGGAAAAGGGCAAGCTTATCTTCCATCTCTGCAACTTTTTTCAATTTATATAGAAACCATTTATCGATATGGGATAAATTATGCACTTCTTCAACCGTATATCTCTGACGAAAGGCTTGCATAATTGCAAAAACACGTTCTTCCGTAGGCGCATGCAGCTCATCGGTGAGATTTTCGAATGTAAAATTCACATTGGCCGCTAATCCTTGTGCTCCGACCTCCAACATGCGCAATCCCTTCTGCAAAGCTTCTTCGAATCGACGACCGATAGCCATAATTTCACCGACAGATTTCATCCCGGACCCGATTTTTCGGGAAACTAAGCGGAATTTTTTAAGGTCCCAGCGGGGAATTTTAACAACAATATAGTCAAGAGCAGGTTCAAAAAATGCAGGAGTGGATTTAGTAATGCTGTTTTTTAACTCCGGAAGAAGATAACCCAGACCCAATTTTGCCGCAACAAAAGCCAAAGGATAGCCGGTTGCTTTGGATGCCAGGGCAGAGCTGCGGGATAAACGGGCATTGACTTCAATAACACGGTAATCTTCCGATTTGGGATGCAGGGCATATTGAATATTACATTCTCCAATAATTCCAAGATGACGGATAACACGGATGGCTATTTCACGTAATTTATGATACTCGCGGTTGCTCAGTGTTTGGCTTGGAGCCACGACAATACTTTCTCCTGTATGAATACCCATGGGATCAAAATTTTCCATGTTACATACAGTAATACAATTATCCGCGCCGTCTCGGACTACTTCATATTCTACTTCTTTCCAACCGAGAAGATATTCTTCAATTAGAATTTGAGGAGCCAGGACCAGAGCTTTGGATGTTAATTTTATTAATTCTTTTTCGTTTTGACAAACGCCTGAACCAAGACCACCGAGGGCATAAGCAACCCGAACCATTACAGGATAACCGATTTTTTGGGCTACCTTTATGGCTTTATCTACTGTTACGGCCACATCGCTTCGTGATGTATTAACGTCTATTTCATTCAAACGTTGAATAAACAATTCACGGTCTTCCGTATCCACGATGGTTTCCGGTTGTGTGCCGAGAACTTCTATATTGTATTTCTTAAGAATGCCGCGATTTACCAATTCCAAACCTGTATTCAAAGCGGTTTGTCCCCCAAAGCTGAGGAGAATACCATCCGGTCTCTCTTTTTCGATTACTTTTTCTATAAAGTCAGCTGTAACCGGTAAGAAATAAACATGGTCGGCGAGACTGCGTGAGGTTTGAATGGTAGCAATATTTGGATTGACCAATATTGTTTTAATATTTTCTTCCTTTAGGGCCTTAATGGCCTGACTTCCGGAATAATCAAACTCTCCCGCTTCACCAATTTTTAAAGCGGCGCTTCCAAGTACAAGTATTTTATTATATTTTTTTAGCATATTTTTCTTTTTCTTTTAAGTGGGTTTATAACAGTGAAACAAATTGATCGAATAAAAATGATGTATCTACCGGACCGGGTGAAGCTTCCGGATGAAATTGAACACTAAAAAACTTCCCGGATTCATGAGCCATTCCTTCACAAGTGCCGTCATTCAGATTGCTGAACAGTGAGTTCCAACCTTTTGGTAATTTTTCAGTTGCAACCGCATAACCATGGTTCTGAGAAGTAATATAACAATGCTGATTTTCTTCATTGATTACCGGTTGATTTTGGCTGCGATGTCCATATTTTAATTTATAGGTGTCAGACCCGACAGCAAGAGCCATAACCTGATGTCCAAGGCAGATACCAAAAGTCGGGATTTCTTTATTCATGGCCAATTCTACCTGTTTAATGGTGTCTTCCGCCATTTTGGGGTCTCCGGGCCCGCTTGAAATCAATAACCCATCTACTTTATCATCCAAAATCGGATAATTCCAGGGTACCCTTATGATTTCCACATCACGATCCAGCATATCGGTAATAATGCTTGTTTTGCATCCACAATCAAGGAGCATAACCCTCTTTTTACTTTTCCCATATAGCAGGGGTTTATCAATGCTTACTTTCTCTATGAGGTTTGATTGATTGGGATCATAAAAATCAACATCCCTATTTCCGATTATGACTTTACCAAGCATAACGCCCTTTTCACGGATTTTCTTGGTAAGAGACCGGGTGTCAATTTCACTTATAGCCGGAATTTTTTGATTATATAGCCATTGGGCCAAACTAAGCTTTGCGCTCCAGTGAGAATAATCATCGGAATAATCATCAACGATTAAGGCGCTGATCATTCCTCTGCCTGATTCATAATTTTCAGGAAGTTTTTTTATTTCTTTTGCGGAAGGCATTCCGTAATTACCAATTAAGGGGAAAGTCATTGTAAGAATTTGACCGTAATAAGAGGGGTCACTAAACGCTTCAGGATAGCCGACCATTCCTGTATTAAAAACAACTTCTCCGGCAATGGAGGTGGGATAGCCGAAAGAGTGACCGCTATAGACCGTACCGTCTTCCAAAATGAGTTTTGCTGCTTGCTTTTTTATAATTCACTCCAATCATTTGTGGGTTTGGTAAGTTTATCAAATTGTGGCGTTTTCTGCAAATTTTTAACGCAGATAACTTTAAATCAGTCAGCTATACTTTTCATGAAAAAACGTTTTACATTTGACGGGAACATTTTCAACCCATAAATTAAACACGGGTGTTAAAAATGGGAAAGAAGAGCCTTCTTAAAAAAATGATAAACAATTTGTGACTATATAGCTAAATTGGTAGGATAACAACAATGAATATACACAAGGTTTGTGGGTCATTAGAGTGCCATTTTTTAAAGATAATCCACCTGACCTTTAAACCACACCGGAAGTTGATGCTGAGCAAAGTTGAAAAATGTGTATATGAAGAATATAAGGCATTGGAGAAAAGATAAAAAAAATGCAATTAACGGATAATGAAAAAAGAGACGCCATAAAGCTTATTCAAAAGGGCAAACCCCTGCCGGACAAATATCGTTTTCTTTTATTTGACGATAACCGCGAAGTGGAACTTTTATGGAACGGAAAAACCAACGAGGTCTGTAATATTGTGCTGCCTTTCCAGACCATTGAACATATAGACGAGCCCCGGGCGGAAAAACCGCAAGACACAACGCTGCAAACCTCTCTTTTTGATTTTCGCGGCAGGCAGCAAAAAGGCTGGACCAATAAACTGATATGGGGCGACAACAAACTTATTCTCTCCTCTCTTAAAAACGGGCCGCTGCGGGAAGAGATAGAAAAACAGGGCGGCATAAAGCTGATTTATATTGACCCGCCTTTTGATGTGGGCGCTGATTTTAGTATGGATATTGAGGTGGGCGGCGACCCTTCGACCGGCTCACCCACCGAGACGTTTACTAAAAGACCGAATGTTTTGGAAGAGCTGGCTTACCGTGATACCTGGGGTAAAGGGGCGGATAGCTTTATTGCCATGATTTATGAGCGACTTGTTTTAATGCGGGATTTGCTCGCTGAGGATGGCAGTATTTATGTGCATTGTGATTGGCGGGTAAGCAGTTATATAAAGAGTATTCTTGATGAAATATTTGGAATTAATTTTTTTCAAAACGAATTAATTTGGCAACGTACAGGTGCACATAATGATGCTGGAAGATTTGGTGTTATTCATGATACAATTCATTATTATTCTAAAAAGGAGAAACACACTTTTAATCCTATATTTATTCCACTTTCAATCGAACATTTAGAGTCAAGGTTTAAGCAAGTAGAAGAAAAAACTAATAGAAAATTTTTTGCTGGACCTATCACGGCTCCTGGAAGTGGCCCTTCACGGATATTTAAAGGGAAAGAGTTAGCTTCACCGAAAGGCAGACATTGGTCATATACTCAAAAAGGAATTGATGAATTAGAAAAGAAAGGATTGATATATTATTCCAGTACTGGTACACCTTATCTTAAGCAGTATATGGATGAATATGTAGAACAAGGAAGACGTATACAAACAATTTGGACAGATATTCTGCCAAGTAAAACAGGTAAAGAGGTATTAGGTTACCCAACACAAAAACCTGAAAAACTTCTCGATCGCATCATCAAAGCCTCATCCAATGAAAACGAAATCGTCTGCGATTTCTTCTGCGGTTCCGGCACAACCGCCGCTGTTGCCGAAAAACTCAACCGCAAATGGATAGTTTCCGATCTTGGTAAATTCGCCATCCACACCACCCGCAAACGTTTGATAGGCGTACAACGCCAACTAAAAGAAGACGGCAAAAACTATCGTGCTTTTGAAATCCTTAATCTTGGTAAATATGAACGGCAACACTATATCGGCCTCAACAGCAACCTGCGGGAAAAGGAAAAACAAAAACAGCTGGAGCGGAAAGAAAAAGATTTTATAAAACTTATCCTGCACGCTTATCGGGCGGAACAAGTGGAAAATTTTAACGGATTTCACGGCAAAAAAGCGGGGCGTATGGTGGCGGTGGGGCCAATCAATCTGCCGGTCACCCGCCTGTTTGTGGAAGAAATAATTTTGGAATGCCGTAAAAACCGCATATCTCGTGTGGATATTCTGGCCTTTGAATTTGAGATGGGCTTATTTCCTAACATTCAGGAAGAGGCCAAGAACAAAGGCATCGACCTGGCCATGAAATATATCCCCCGTGAAGTATTTGACAAAAAAGCGGTGGAAAAAAATCAGGTGGTTTTTCACGACGTCTCATTTATTGAGGTAAAACCGCATATTAAAAAGGGAGAAAAGAAAAAACTTCCGGCAATCGCCATTGAACTGACCGATTTTTCCGTTTTTTATTCACAGGATTCCATTGATAATATCGCCGAGAATTTAAAGAATGGTAAAAGCAAAGTAACGGTGGAGCAAGGACAAATCGTAAAAGTCAGCAAAGATAAAAACGGTATTGTTACCCGCGAAGTTTTAACTAAAAGCTGGACAGATTGGATCGATTACTGGAGCGTGGATTTTGATTTTGAAAGCAAGCGAGAGATTATTCGGGTAAAGAATGAGAATGCAGAAGAAACAGAAGAAATCTGGACGGGTGATTTTATTTTTGAGAATGAGTGGCAAAGCTTCCGCACTAAAAAAGACAGACATATAGATTTAAAGACCCCGTTTCACGAATGCGAATCAGGGCAATACAAAGTTGCGGTTAAGGTGGTGGATATTTTCGGTAATGATACCATGAAGATTATTGAGGTGAGAGTATGAGTGATAACAAAATCCCGGTAAACCCATTAGTTCTAAAATGGGCAAGAGAAACCGCTGGTATTGATATATTTGAACTTGCTCTTCGTATGAAAAAAGATGAGAAAACAATTTTAGCATGGGAAACAGGAAAAATTTCGCCTAGTTATTCGCAACTTGAAAAGTTAGCCTACACCATTTTTAAACGACCTCTTGCTCTTTTCTTCTTTCCAGAACCACCGGAGGAACTTAATCCAAAGAATTCGTTTAGAACCTTACCAGATTCAGAAATAGAACAACTGTCACCATATTTCTTAAAGCTATTCAGGCATGCACAGGCATTACAAATTAATTTGGCTGAATTAACTGATAATAGGAATCCATCTCTTGAAAATATATTGGTAGACTTAGATTTTTCTGCAAATGATTCACCAATTGAAATATCTGCGGAAATAAGAAAGTATTTAGGTATTGATTTAAAATCACAAAAATCCATTAAAAGTATTGATAGTGCTCTAAAACTATGGAGAAATACTATCGAAACTAAAGGGATTTTTGTTTTTAAAGACGCTTTTAAAAACGAAGACATTTCCGGTTTTTGTATTTACGATGATGTATTCCCAGTTATTTATATAAATAACAGTTTACCCAAAACCAGACAGATTTTCACACTCTTTCACGAACTGGCACATTTACTTTTTAAAACTGGTGGCATTGATAAAAATAATGATGACTTTGTCAAGCTCCTTGAAGGCTCAGATAAACAAATTGAAATACTATGTAATAAGGTTTCTGCTAGTTTCCTTGTACCTGAGCAAGATTTTAGCATTCAAATCAAGAATTTAGATATTTCAGAAGAAAATATATCAAATTTAGCAAATTCTTATTGTGTAAGCAGGGAAGTAATTCTCCGTAAATATCTCGATTTAAACCTCATTAACAACCAACAATACAGCACTTATGCAGAAAAATGGATTGATGAGGCAAAAGAAATACTAATTAAGAAAAAACGTAAACCTGGTGGCAATGCTTATGCAACAAAAGCGACATATCTTGGAGAGAGCTATCTAAAATTAGCATTTACAAAATATTATCAGAATTGAATATCTCAAGACCAATTTGCTTCATATATTGGAATGAAGGCAAACAAAGTATTAAATATTGAGCCCTTTCTCTATAAGAAAGGAGTTATTGCATGATTTACATTTTTGATACCTGTTCATTTATAACACTTTTTGAGAATTTTTATTTAGAAAGTTTTCCAAGCTTATGGGATAAATTTGACAAGTTAATTGTCCAAAAAGATATCGTTTCCGTGAGAGAAGTAAAAAATGAAATTAGCAAGAAACGCTCAGAAACCCGCCTTACTGAATGGGTAAAAAATAATACAGAAATATTTTCTATACCTCAAAAAGCAGAATTAGACTTTGTAGTAGAAATTTTCACAGTGCAACATTTTCAAGCATTAATAAGAAAAAAAGAACAGCTAGAGGGTACACCGGTTGCAGACCCATTTATCATAGCAAAAGCAAAGGTTGATGAAGCTTATGTTGTCACACAAGAAATTGAAAAGAAAAATGCAGCAAAGATTCCGAATATCTGCAAGCATTTCAAAATAGACTGCATAAATCTTGAGGGTTTTATGAAGAAAGAAAATTGGAAATTCTAGTTGTGAATATGGTCAAAGTTAATATTTATACAATTGTCGGTGATCCTATCTGTGCTTCACCGAAAGATGGCGACAAAGTTTATAAAGAACTAAAAAAAGCTTTGATTCAAGAAAAACAGATTGTCGTCTCTTTTTTAAATGTAGAAATACTAACTGTGGCTTTTTTAAATACAGCCATTGGTAAACTTTATGGTGAATTTGATGGGGAAAGAATAAAAAACAGTCTTTCTATTTCAGATATTAGCGATGAAAATAAACTTCGTATAAAACGAGTAGTTGATACAGCAAAAGCCTATTACAAAGACCCAGATCAATTTGAGAAATCCATAAATAAAATCATGAAGATTGAGTAATGACTGAATGTATTAAAACAACAATCTTTCTGTTGTTAAAGATGGGAAAGTATTTTTTGACGCAAATATATGGATTTATATCATTTTTTAAAATGGACAGTTACAATAATACATATTTGGAATATAAATGAAAAAAATATCTGATAATACATATAAAACTTTTTTTATTACGATTAAAGAGCGCATAAAAAAGGCTCAATATGAAGCGTTAAGACAAGTTAACCGCGAATTAATTAATCTGTATTGGGATATTGGAGAAACAATTGCCATACGCCAGAAAGAACATGGCTGGGGTAAAGCAATTGTTGAAACTTTAGCAAAGGATTTGCAAAATGAGTTTCCCGGAGTAAGCGGTTTCTCTGCCCGAAATATTTGGTTGATGCGAAATTTTTATCTTGAATATTGTCAAAATAAAAAACTGCAGCCATTGGTTGCAGAAATCGGATGGGCACATAATATTGTTTTACTGCAAAAAGTAAAAGACAATATCGCACGAGAATTCTATATAAAAATGACGAAGAAATTCGGATGGACAAAAAATGTTCTTATCCACCAGATTGATAACCAATCATTTGAAAAATACGCTTTAAACCAGACAAATTTTGACAAGGCCGTTCCGGTTAAATACAGAAATCAGGCAAAGTTAGCTGTAAAAGATGAATACACTTTTGATTTTCTGGAACTGGCAGATGAACATTCCGAAAAAGAATTGGAAATTAGATTAGTAAATAATATCAGGAAATTTCTTTCGGAAATGGGAGGATACTTCACATTCATTGGCAATCAATTTCGTCTGGAAATAGCAGGAGATGAATTTTTTATCGATTTGCTGTTATATCATAGATATTTAAAAACCCTGATTGCAATAGAATTGAAAATTGGTGATTTTAAACCTGAATATGCCGGTAAAATGCAATTTTATCTCTCTGCATTGGATGATAAAATAAAACTAAAAGATGAGAACCCTTCTATTGGAATCATAATTTGCAGAGGAAAAAAGCGGACTATTGTTGAATACGCTTTAAAAGATTCGAAAAAACCGATTGGCGTTGCAACTTATAACCTTTCCAAAAGATTACCGGAAAAATTAAAAAAGTACTTTCCTTCTTCGCAAGAACTTAAAAAAATTATTGAGGACTTAAAATAGATGGCAATACATCCTGATTTCCCAGAATCTCCCCATGAGATACTAAAACCGGAAGTGCGCTGGTTTCCGGCAGACGAAGCTTTACGTGAAAGCAGTTATGAAAAACTTTTACCTCCGCTTGTGCATACCATAAGGAAAGAACTGGAAACCTGGAGAAATACAAATTATGAAGGCGCCACAGATACCAGTAAAGCTCTTTTAAAATGGTGGTTCCAAACCGAGCATATTATCCCCAAAGCAGACGGCGCCACTTCAGAATTTCAATATTATTATGCCCAGCGGGAAGCTGTTGAAACGATTATCTATTTAACAGACGTCGTAACGGTTAAAGATAAATATGATTTAATGCGTTTTGATTCTTCGGGCAGTGTTTCGGCAAATATGTTTGATGAGGAATGGCGGCGTTTTGTCATTAAAATGGCGACCGGTACAGGAAAAACAAAAGTCTTAAGTCTAATTTTAGCCTGGTGCTATTTTCATAAAACCTATGAAGAGCAATCGGAACTCGCCCGAAATTTTCTGGTAATTGCTCCCAATATTATTGTTTTAGATAGAATCCGCGCCGATTTTGACGGTCTTAGAATATTCTTTGAAGATCCCGTTTTACCTGATAATGGCTTTGAGGGAAAAAACTGGAGGGATGATTTTCAGCTTACATTACATATTCAGGACGACGTTAACGTTACCCGAAAAATAGGTAATATATTTCTTACCAATATTCATAGAGTGTACGCTTCCGATGATATTGAACCTACATTTGAAGACGACGACTTGATGGACTATTTTCTCGGAAAACGCCCTACCGGGAAAACTACCGATTCAAAAGTTGATTTGGGTGATATTGTAAGAGAAATAGATGAATTAATTGTTCTTAATGATGAAGCTCATCATATCCATGATAACAGACTGGCCTGGTTTAAATCTATTGAAGATATTCACAACCGCCTAAAACAAAAAGAACATTTTTTGTCTCTGCAAATTGATGTTACGGCAACACCAAAACATACCAACGGCGCCATATTCGTGCAAACGGTTTCTGATTATCCTCTTGTTGAAGCTATTACCCAAAATGTGGTAAAACACCCCGTTCTTCCTGATTTTGCCAGTCGCGCCAAATTATCCGAAAGACAAAGCGCTATCTTTACAGAAAAATATGCGGATTATATAAATCTGGGGGTTATCGAATGGCGTAAAGCCTATACTGATAATGAAAAACTTGGTAAAAAAGCCATTCTTTTCCTGATGACCGATGATACTAAAAATGGGGATGAAGTTGCGGAATATCTTGAAGAAACCTACCCGGACTTAAAGGGGGCTGTTCTTGTTATTCATACTAAAAACAATGGCGAAATAGTGGAATCAAGCTCAGGCAAGAGTAAAGAGATTATGGAAGAACTTCGTAAAGCTTCAAATGCCATTGATAGCTGGGATAGCCCCTACAAAGCAATCGTTTCGGTTTTAATGCTTAAAGAGGGTTGGGACGTCAAAAATGTAACGACCATTGTTGGTCTACGGGCATATTCATCAAAAAGTAATATCCTGCCGGAACAGACTCTTGGACGAGGATTACGCAGAATGTATCCCGGCTCAGATATACAGGAATATGTTAGCGTGGTTGGCACCGACGCTTTTATGGATTTTGTGGAATCTATTCAGAGCGAAGGAGTTGAACTTGAACGTTCGGCAATGGGTGAAGGCGCAAAGCCCAAAGCGCCCATTATCGTTGAAATTGATAATGAGAATACAAAGAAAGATATGGATAAACTTGATATAGAAATACCAATTTTAACGGCTCGTATTTACAGGGAATACAAGAATCTTGAAAATCTTAATCCGGGGGAATTTGGGAATAAAAAAATTGAGTACCGGCAGTTTAGTGATGAAGAACAGAGAAGAATTGTTTTCAGGGATATTACAACGGGTAAAGTTACACATACAACGCTTTTAGATAACGCCGAAGTAACAGATTACCGAAGCGTTATCGGCTATTTCTCCCAAATAATCATGAAAGATATGCGGTTAGTGAGCGGCTATGATATTCTCTATGGAAAAGTAAAAGAATTTATTCAATGCCATCTTTTTAATCAGGAAATTGATATTGATAATCTTAATACGCTCCGTAATCTTTCGGAAATAGAAGCAAGCAAAACAATAGTTGATACATTTAAGAAATTTATAAATGACCTTACGGTACAGGACAAGGGCAGCGCTGAAATAAGAGATTATATAAAATTGAAAAATACACGCCCTTTTGTGGTAAAAGAGCAAGGCTACATTATTCCCAGGAAAAGCATATTTAATAAAATTATTGGAGACAGTAAACTTGAACTGGAATTTGCCAACTATCTGGAAACCTGTGAAGACGTCGTTTCTTTTGTTAAGAACTACTTTGCCGTCAATTTCCGGATTGACTATGTAAATACAAGCGGCAATATATCCAATTACTATCCTGATTTTATCGTAAAAACATCGAATAATGATATTTGTATTGTTGAAACAAAAGGACTTGAAGACCTTGACGTGCCTTTAAAAATGGAAAGACTAAAACAATGGTGTGAAGATATAAACAAAGCGCAAAATAAAATTAATTACGATTATGCAATTGTGGATGAAGAAAGCTTTCATAAATATAATCCAAAAGATTTTAAAAGCTTGATGAATGGATTTAAGCAGTATAAGGAATAAAAAAAATCAACCTGCGCCATCGTAGCTTCGGTTGAAAGAAAGAGGTCGCGCAAGTTTTTGGAAGAAAAAAATAACACTCTAATAACCTACAACAAACAATATATGAGGCGCTCCCTTTGGTCGCTTGGGCTCCGCCACATTTTGCCTTCACTGCATTACGGCAAAACGTCATATAGTCTAAAACGTTGTTGTTAAT
>JAUVIB010000234.1 GCA_030592985.1 Calditrichaceae bacterium
CCAATTTTAATTCCTATTCTTTTAATTGCGATTGGAACAGTTTCTGCATTTCCAACTAAACCTTTTGGAGAAGATTTCTTTTATACATTATTTATGTTCTTTGGCAAACCGGTCAATGCTTTATTAGTCGGATTTTTTATTAGCTTAGGTCTATTGCCCGGATTTAATGAAGAAACATTAAGTGGATGGATTGGTGAAGGAATTAAGCAAGCGGGTCCTATTGTTTTAATTACAGCTGCAGGTGGAGCTTTTGGCGCTGTGATCAAAACAACTCCCATTGCCCTAGTATTGGGAAATGTATTAAGTAGTATGAACCTTGGTATTTTAGTGCCATTCATCTTAGCGGCAGCTTTAAAAACGGCTCAGGGTTCATCAACAACAGCGCTCGTTACTACTTCCGCTATTATGGCTTCATTGCTTGCTCCACTTGGATTAGATTCAACTTTGGGAGCAGTACTAACCGTAATGAGTATTGGCGCCGGAGCAATGACGGTTTCTCACGCAAACGACTCATACTTCTGGGTAGTAGCTCAATTTACAGGTATGGATGTAAAAACGGCTTACAAAACCATAACAATGGCTACATTAATTCAAGGGACGGTTACTCTATTTGTTGTTATAATCTTGTCAATTATTTTATTATAAGATGAAAAAAGATATCTGGGTTGTAAAAGATAGAGAATTAAATATAATCAACCAAGAGATTACTTGTTTTTTAAGTGATCATTAAAAAGAAATGTTAAAAGGAACACTATGCATATTATTTATTTTTTTATTTATTCAATACTTTTAATGATTTGTTTCCTTAATGCAGATGATATCTATTTAAAGAATGGTAGTATTTATAAAAATGTTCAGGTTGTTGATAGCAATTCTTTATATATCACCTATAAAAAAGGTTATACTGATGAATTGAGTCGTGTGATGAAAAATTTAGTTGATGAAATTAAGTATCAGCAATTTAACCCATTTATAGAAACAGAATGTATAACAGCGGGAAAAAAAATTATTATAAATAGTAACATATCGTCTTTTAAAGAATATTATAAAAACCCAAAATACTTTCCTATCTTATATAATGGTAATTTAAAATTTATCGATTCAACAGGGCAAACGGTAATTAAAACAAATATAAAATTAAATCGATCCCAAATAACCGTAAAATCCTTAATAAGGGTGCATTATATTTATTATAAAGATGATATAAAATTTCATGATGGATTATTGTCTCTTGATAGAGGAATATCCAGAGTTCCCACTAAATTTGCAAAAAACTATCAGTGTATTGATTCGGAAGGGAATAAAGTATTTGATATTGAAGCTGAATGGATTGGCTCGTTTAGTGATGGTCTGGCACAAATCAAAGTGCCTAAATTTTTCCTAATTTTCCAAACAGGATATAAATATGGATATATTTACCCAAACGGAACATATCATATTTCTCCAAAATATGATTATGCGGGTCGGTTTTCTGAAGGATTAGCACGTATTAAAGTTGATAATAAATTCGGTTATATTAATAAGTTGGGTGATATTATTATTAAACCCTTATTTCAGGAAGCATCGGAATTTTCGGATAGTCTTGCAGTTGTCTGTTTTAAAGGTAAATTTGGCTATATTAATAAGAAAGGTCAATTATCTATCCCGGCAATCTTTGATAGGGCCTGGGCATTTAATTGTGGAAGGGCACGCGTTCAGGTGAAAGATAAATTTGGATATATAGATAAGAATAATTCATATATAGCGAAACCAATGTTTGAATTTGCTCTTGATTATAATGAGAACTTAGCATGTGTAAAGTATGAGAATGGTATCGGATATATGGATGTTGAAGGGAATATGACAATTGAACCTCGTTTCTCCAATGGAAGTAGTTTTTCAGATGGACTTGCGCCCGTTGAATTCGATTATAAATGGGGTTTTATTAATAAAAAGGGAGAATTTGTAATTAAATGTAAATATCAGTTGACCTATCCATTCGTTGATGGTGTTGGAATAGTATGGGAAGAGGATAACCCCTCTTACATCAATCGTAATGGCATAATTATTAGATCCGTTTTTGAGGAAGAATAAATTGTCAAACCACAATATCATTAATAGGACGGTTAAACACTTGATCTGTGTTATGCGATTAGATCTTTCAATTCACCACTATATTACAGGCGTTAATAAGCGAAGAAAATATGAATAAAACCATAAAAGAAATTACCCTAATTTTACTTCTTTCTGTGGGAAGTTCGATACTCATTAATACGGCAATTAATAAAAATATTTCTATTTTTTATACTGAAATCGAATTTAAGCAGGGTCGGGATATCTCTACAAAAGATGCCTACCGCTTATTTCATGATGGGAATGTTTTATTTATTGATTCCCGCTCTAAGGGAGATTATGAGGACGGACATATCAAAGATGCTGAAAATTTACCCATACATAGTTCCCGCGTGAAAAAAATAAATTTCATGAATGTAATCCCCAGAGATGGGAAAATCGTTATTTATTGTGTAGACGCCAATTGTCCTTCAGCTAAGCGTTTGACCGGCGAATTAAATTTTATGGGTTATAAAAATGTTATGATCTATTCAGAGGGATGGATAGCCTGGGAAAGTAAAGGATATCCCGTTGAAAGGAATATTCCGCATGAATAACTTCTATAGTAAATTTTTTTCCATTGTCTTTCGGCTGATCGTCGGCGTAATCTTTATTTACGCATCAATGGATAAAATTCAAAATCCGGATAGTTTTGCTATTTCCGTAGAGAATTATCAAATATTATCACCTTTTTGGAGCCATTATAGCGCTTTAATATTACCTTGGTTGGAATTGTATTGTGGTTTGTTTTTATTATTGGGTCTTTTTGTACGCACAAGCGCCCTCATGCTTGCAGGCATGACTTTTTCTTTTATTTTAGCCTTAATCTATGCTTTGTATATGAATCTTGATATTGATTGCGGTTGTTTCGATGTATCCGGTTCATCTCAAAAAGTAAATTTAATGAAAATTTTAGAAGATGTTGTCCTGTTATTGATGGCTGCTTATATTATTAAGTTCCCTTATGAAATGTTTTCAATAAAAAATAAAGGAAAAGGTTGATGTTGAAGATAGTTATCTCTCTGTTTGTTTTTTATTCTGTGATTTTTGCTCAGGAAAAGATTGTTATTCTTCACACTAATAATCTGAATGCTACTCTGGAAAATTGTATCTGTCCCGACCATCCTTATGGTTCCATTGAAAAAATAAAACCTCTTGTTGATAAAATCAGAAAAGAGGAAAAAAATGTTTTATTATTTGACGCCGGGGACATGCTATCCGCTTTTGGTGATAGGCATAAAGATAAAACCATGATTTCCGCTCTGTCCTTTTTAAAATATGATGTGATAACAATCGGTGATCAGGAGTTTGCCAATGGACTCGATTTTTTTCATAAACTCTTTCTTAAACAGGATTTTCCCATCGTTTCGGCTAATTTATTAGAAGAATTTCCTCCGTATGTAATTAAAAAAGAAGGTCGCATCCGAATTGGAATTATTGGGATTACTTCGCCGGATGCTTTTAAGTTTTATGCAGAGGAAAAACTTGTCGGTATTACCATAAAAGATTTATACACGACACTTGATATAATAGTGAATGAAGTGAAGAATAAGGCGGATATTGTTATTTTACTTTCCCATTCCGGACTTGATGAAGATAAAAAAATCGCTGAAAAGTATTCTCAAATTGATTTGATAATTGGCGGACACTCTCAAAATGCGCTTAAACAAGGTGAGAAAGTAAACAATACCTTAATAACTCAGGCCGGTGGTGACGGCTATTATTTAGGACGTATTGATATCACCGTTACACAAAGTAAAAAAATTGAAAGTATGAATGCCCGGCTTATTCCGATTAGTATAGAATTGGAAAATGACAAAAATATTGTAAATATTATAAAAAAATATGATTATAGTTTCATTGAAAAAGCAGTAAAAAAAAATAAATTTCTCACACCGGTACCGGAACCTTATATTATCAAAGATGAAAAAGAATGTATGAATTGTCATGAAAAAGAGTATAATTCATGGAAAAAATCGACCCATGCCCATTCATGGCAAAGTCTTGTAAAGGATAAAAAAACGAAATCCATGGTGTGTATCTCTTGCCATGTAAGCGGTTTTGGGCGTCCGGACGGATTTATAAATGAAAATATCACCCATGATCTGAGAAATGTAACGTGTGTTGAATGCCATTATACAAATGCTTCCCATTTGTTAAAGAAAAACAAGGAAAGCGTAAAGAGAGTAGAAGAAAAAAACTGCATTCGCTGTCATGATAAAGAAAATGATCCGGAATTTAATTTTAAAAGCGCCTTATTGAAAATTAAGCATTAAAAATTATTGATTTATAAAGTAGTTCAAATTAATTTCTGACAAGAATATTTTAATGAAAGAATAGGAACATGAAAATGAGATATGTTTTAATTACTATATTATTATTGACTTCCCTTACCGTTGGTTTTTCTAAAAATAATGAGACAAAGGAGTTGAGTGTTGGTGATGAAGCGCCTGCATTTTATCTGAAGGATTTGCAAAACAATGATGTCTTCCTACGGAATTTTTGTGGAACAAAATTAAGGCAGCCATGGAAAAATAAAACAAAATATGCAGTAATATTGAGTTTTTTCGCTACATGGTGTGAACCCTGTAAAAAAGAAGTTCCGATTCTGGAAGAGGTATACGAGAAAAATAAAGATAAAAACCTTAAAATATTTCTAATTAATTATGGTGAAAAAAAAGATATGGTGGCCTCTTTTGTAGAAAAACAATCGTATAGTTTTCCGATTCTTCTCGATATATATAAAGTGGTTGGTGAAAAAAAATATAATATCAAATCTTTACCCCGTCTTATCATAATTGATCAGAATGGTGTGATCCGGTTAGTAAAAAAAGGTTTCCACGATCGGGAGAAATTTATGAAAACCCTACAAACAGTTTTAGATGAAATGTTTGTTACAGAATAAAAAAGCCTGTTTTGTTTTTAAAGAAATGGCCGGCTAACTGGAGGTTTATGGAGTATACGGACTAAAAAACCTGGTAATGAAAATTTATTATTCGCTTGTTGAAGTTTTGCTTTAAATTTAGTACATTATTCGGTGCTAAATTTAAATTTAAATATGGTGGTGTTGTGAGAAGAATAAATTTATCCCAAGATATAAAATCGCTGTCTGATTTTAGAGCTAATGCTGCTTTATATGTTAGAAACATTAGACGTTCTAAGCGACCCATGGTTATCACCCAAAACGGAAAAAGTTCTGCTGTCATTCTTGATGTTAATGATTATGAATCCTTACTCGAAAAAATTGATCTCCTGCAGGATGTCCAGATTTCCCGAAAACAATTAGCCAATGGAGAAGGCGTTGATCATGATTCAGCCAAAGAGATGATTCTGAGTAAATTGAGTATATGAAAATTATATGGTCGCCACAATCAATTGAACGAGTTGCTGAAATAGCTCTATATATTGCCAAGGGTAAATCTGGCGCAGCGGACAAATGGGTAATTTCCATTTTTAATACAGTAGAAAAACTTTCCAAATTTCCCCAAACAGGTCGAATTGTTCCCGAGTTTAATAAAATAGATATCAGAGAACTTATACATGATAATTGCAGAATTATATATCAGGTAAACCCGCTTGAAATCGAGATTCTTACTATTCGCCATGGAAAACAAATACTTTATGAAAATGAGATACTGAAATAGGAAAATAGCCCTA